>JAPLGK010000228.1 GCA_026390195.1 Caldisericota bacterium | reverse complement strand
ATGCACTTGATCAGGATCTATTCCTGCGCATTGCTCCGGAACTGTACCTGAAGAGGCTTCTGGTCGGCGGTTTCGAGAAAGTCTTCGAGATCAACCGGAGTTTCAGAAACGAGGGCATCGACACGGTTCACAACCCAGAGTTCACGATGATGGAACTGTACGAAGCCTATTCAGACCTTGACGGTATGATGAGCCTCACCGAGAACCTCATCCTTGACCTGGTCGAGAAGGTCACGGGTATGTCGCACGTACATATGGGCGAGCGGTTGATCAACTTCACCCGGCCATTTGCACGGACTACGTTTGACGAGGCCATGCAGAAGTATGCGGGCGTCGGCTTGGAAGAGCTGCGCGATGATGGGCTGGCGCGTCGCAAGATCGCAGAATTCGGCATTCACATGG
This sequence comes from Caldisericota bacterium, assembly GCA_026390195.1. GTDB lineage: Bacteria > Caldisericota > Caldisericia > Cryosericales > Cryosericaceae > Cryosericum. Next base: position 5,622 of record JAPLGK010000228.1, on the reverse strand, counting down.
ACAAGTCGTTCGAATATGCCAACGTCGTCAACGAGGTGTTCGACAAGATGGTTAAGCCCAACTTCATCGACCCGACGTTCGTGCGTGACTATCCCGTGGAAATCTCTCCGCTTGCCAAGCGCATGGCGGAACAGCAGCAGAGAGTTCAGCGCTTCGAGCTTTTTGCCGGCGGGATGGAGCTTGCCAATGCCTTCACCGAACTCAACGACCCTACGGACCAGGAAGAAAGGTTTACACAGCAGGCTGCCGCGAAAGCCAGGGGCGATGACGAAAGCCAATCCATGGATTTCGACTACGTGCGTGCCCTGCAGTACGGTATGCCGCCTGCGGGTGGACTGGGCATCGGTATCGACAGGCTCGTCATGCTTCTGCTCGGCGTGGAGTCTATCCGTGAAGTTATCCTGTTCCCTCAGCTGAGGAGAAGGGAGTCACAGGACTGACGTTCTTGTCTCGACACAGGAGGGCATGATGGCGAAGCCCCAGGTTCAGTACAGGTGCAGCGAGTGTGGACATATCAGTGTCTCGAGACTCGGAAAGTGCCCCGAGTGTGGGTCTTGGGGCTCCTTCGTTGAAGACGTGCCCGAAATCGAGGTCACGACGCGGCCGGCCTCGAGAGTGCCAATTCCCGGGATACTGCCCGCCGAGGCGGATCTGGAAGTCGCAGTTGAGAGTGTCCAGCCTGAGCAGCGCATGGTGACTGACATCGGACCGTGGGACGAAGTATTGGGAGGTGGCCTGGTGGTCGGTTCTGCCGTCCTTGTGGGAGGTGAGCCGGGCATCGGGAAGTCGACACTCGTCCTGCAGGCGGTAGTTGCTCTGGGACGACACGGAAAGGTACTGTACGTGAGTGGTGAGGAGTCGCGCTCTCAAATCCTCGGGCGCGTTCGACGACTAGGGCTGGACCCGAAGAACCTTCTCCTTGCCACCACCAATTCGCTTGCTGATGCGCTGGCCATGGCTGGTCGAGCCAGGCCGGTGGCGCTTGTCATGGACTCGTTGCAGTCGTTCTCGACGGAGGAGGATTTTTTCGGATCCGGCACGCCGGCTCAACTGAAGACGACCGCTGCTGCCATCGCCGGGTTCTCCAAGAAGTCTGGAGTGGCAGCGCTGATCATCGGGCATGTGACCAAGGACGGGACGATTGCGGGTCCCAAGTACGTTGAGCATCTGGTCGACGCCGTCCTCTACATGGAGGGAGACCGATTTGGTGCCTACCGACTGCTGAGGTCGGGGAAGAACCGCTACGGCAAGAGCGGAGAGACCGGGTTCTTCGAGATGACGTCGTCAGGGCTCGTACCCATTTCCGATCCGTCGAGTGCGTTCGTGACCGACGTACACAACCTGCAGCCGGGGTCCGTGGTGGTCCCTGCAGCCCAGGGGAGTTTTGCTGTGCTCGTCGAGGTTCAGTCTCTGGCTGTTACCAGCTACCTGCCGTCCCCGCGCCGCATTGCGACCGGGCTGGACTATGGCAGGCTCATGATCGCGCTGGCAGTGATCGAACGCAGAGCGGGTACAAGCGCCGGAGGCAGAGACGTGTACGTCAATATCTCGGGTGATTTTTCGGTCGAGGATCGAGGTATCGATCTCGGTGTCGGCCTGTCGCTGTACAGTGCGATACGCAACGTGGCAATACGTGACGGGGTCATGCCGATCGCAGAGGTCGGTCTCGCAGGAGACCTGCGTCCCGTGTTCAACTTGCACCGGCGCATCGAGCTGGGGGCACGCATGGGGTTCAGGGAGTTCATCGTGAGTGATAAGGCTCGCGATGACCTTTCGGACCTCCCTGGTCTGACGATTCATCGAAAACGCTATATGGGTGAGGCGATTGTCGCCAGTTTTCCTCGAGTCTCCAGTGCCGGAGGCGAGTCACAGTGAAGGCTGTCAGAGCTCATCGGCCGAGTCTTGCTGCCATTGTCGTGGCGGCTGGAAGCAGTACACGGTTTGGAGGGGATAAGCTTCTTGCTCCTTTCGTAGGGAAACCGCTCATCTGCACTACTCTGGAGGCAGTGTGCCAGGCACCCGTGCGCCGGCTAGTTCTGGTCTGCAGACTGCAGGACCGTGCGAAGATGGAGAAATCCGTCACCCAGGCAGCCCTTCCGCGCCGTGTCCACGTTTTTCTGGCGAGCGGAGGTCCAACGCGAGCCGAAAGCGTCTTCTGCGGCCTCAAGACGCTTGCAGACAATGGTACTTCCGACCAGGACTGGGTTCTGGTCCATGATGGCGCTCGTCCCCTGGTCTGCAGGGCACTTCTGAAGAGACTGCTCGCGGCCAGGGATGCGGGAGACATCGTCGTACCCGTGATTCCGGTAGGCGACTCATTGCGGCGGACGTCGGCAGGCGGGACAGAAACACTGGACAGGAGAGGGGTCGTTGCTGTTCAGACACCACAGTTCTGCCGAGTGGCGACGCTCCGGTCTGCATATCTCAACTGTGCGGATAGCGCATCTTTTGGCGACGAGGCGGCGCTGATCGAGTCAACTGGTGGACGGGTCGCGACTGTTGAAGGCGACGCCCAGAACATGAAGGTGACGGTGCCAGGGGATGCTGAGATTGCCGAAGCGGCATTCAGTGCGAAAGCGAGGACCGTGGTCGGTTTCGGCTACGACGTCCATCGGTTCGTGTCCGGGCGACCGTTGATCCTCGGCGGCATCAGAATCGCCTCGGAACGAGGGCTTGACGGGACATCCGACGCCGACGTCGTCATGCATGCAGTCATGGACGCTGTGCTCGGATGCGCCGGGGCGGGAGACATCGGCGGCATGTTTCCATCATCAGACGGGCAGTTCGTCGGCATCGACAGCGCCGTGCTTCTGGGACGCGTCATGGCAGATAGACGGATTCGCAGGCTGAGGATCGTTTCGGCGGACGTCACCATTGTCGCCGAGAGGCCGAGATTGCAGAACTACCAGGTTCCCATGCAGAGAAGACTCGCGCGCCTCCTTGGACTTCGGTCGACTGATGTCGACGTCAAGGTGACAGGTAACGATGCGATAGGCTGGATCGGCAGGGGTGAGGGCATAGCCTCCCTCTGTGTTGTGACTGCTCTCCGCCCAAGGTAGGAAGAAGACAAAACCGTACGCTGAGCACTTGTTGCGCAGACCCCCGGCGTGGTCGACTGTCTCGGGCTCCAGTTGCATCGGGCCACGGCACATGTTCCACTCAGTACTGTTGCTTCCTTCCGGACCTGGCAGAGTTCGGAGCTTCCCATTGCATGGTGTGCAGCCTTCAACGCCTTCAGCAGGGACTGTTTCGGAAATTCGCGTCCCGCATGCTCAGCATGGACCCCGGTGAGCGGATTCCGGGCAACAGGGCACCGCTGGCTCCCCGTCCTGTACGGCTTCAGCAGTATATACGCTGAGAAGTCCCCCGTCAACCTGTTGCTACTGCAACTTGGTGAGGGCGATGGAGAGACGACTTGTCTGTCCTTTGGACACTGATACCTCATCTGACCACGGGAGATACCCCGGCAGTTCCAAGTAGACCTCATGCGTGCCCTCCTTCAGCGTGCTGAACGTGAAGGGCGTGATCTGACTCGTGGCCTGGCCGTCAATTGTTATCGACGCTCCGGCAGGGTCAGTGAATATCGCCAGCCCACCAAGCGCAAGGTCGAACTTGTACTGCTTCGCGAGAACTATGCCCTCTTTCACGGAGAGCACATCAGTGATGTCTGCGCTCCCGTCCAGCTTGAGTGTCAGAGCGTAGTCGCCCACGGGGAATGAGTCGATCTTCAACGGTGTCACACCGTATGGCTTGCCGTCCATGACGACTTGAGCTCCAGTCGGGTCCGACATGATGCTCAGTTTGCCAAAGGCCTGTATGAGAGAGAAGTCCTGTGTGCTCTGTGTCGCGTCGGAAAGGTCGACCGTGCGCGAGACTGCGGCATAGCCCTTGAGAGAAATGACCAGTGCATAGTTGCGTGGTTTGAGACCCGCCACCGTCAAGGGTGTGACGCCTTTGGCAGCGCCATCGAGCGCTACTGCTGCGCCGGGCGGGGTAGACGTGACAATGAGGGAGTAGGCAGCGTGTGTCATGTTCGCGATGACTTGCGTTGTGGATCCCCTCTCTGCCGTCGTGGTACCATTCCAGACTTCCCAACCAGGCAGGCGGATCTGTATCGCATGGGTCCCTGGAGCCACCCGGGGCAGCACGAGCGGCGTCGTCCCGACCTGCTGCTCGTCGAGGAACACGGTAGCTCCTGATGGGAATGACCGGATGTTCAGGCTGGCTGTCCTTCCCTGGAGAAGCAGGAAGACCGTTGCTGCTGTAACTGCGGCGATCAGTACGAAAATGATCCAGATCCTGCTTCTGCAATGGCGCTGCGGAGCGGGGGACACAGCCGCTCCAGCAGGAGCTTGTGCCGTGCGTGACTCCTGGAGGCTTCCAAGAAGTTCGTCGATGCGGTCAGGTTCACGGGAATGCCGTTCGGACATGTTCATACCTCCGTTATTCCAGTCGTTTCAACACTGCCCCCAGCACATCGCTGAAGACGTCATCCGCAGGACGAGCAGCGTCGATAATCACCCACCGTTCCGGTTGGCTTGTGGCCATGTCCAGAAAGGCGTGGCGCACGATGTCGAGGAACGAGCCTCGTTGCTCGATCCGGTCGAGGTCAGTCTTCCGGGCCAGGGAAATGCGCGGATCGATATCCAGAAGCAGGGTCAGGTCAGGGACCAGGCCCGAGGTGACAATGTCCATAAGTCGCTCGACTCGTTCCTTGCCGACCTTTCCTGCAACCCCCTGATAGGCGACAGATGAATCTGAAAACCTTTCCCCAATGACGATGTCGCCGCGTTCCAGTGCGGGGTTGATGATCTCATCGATGTCCTGTCTGCGATCGGCCGCGAACAGCAACACTTCAGAGAACAGGGACAGATTGAGCTCGTCATGCACGAGGATCGTTCGGAGCTTCCGTCCGAGCATTGTTCCCCCCGGCTCGAATGTGTGCGTGACAGCGAACAGTCGCTCCGTCAGCGCCCGCTTGAGCCGCTCAGCCTGTGTGCTCTTGCCGCATCCGTCGATTCCCTCGAATGTAAGAAAGAAGGTGCGCCGCATCACACGGCTCCCGGTGAACCTTGAGTCGGCTTCATCGCGGGAGAGTACACGACAACGCGCCGGAATGGCTCGATGCCTTCGCTCTCGCTGAACAGCCCAAGTCGTTCTGCCAGTCTGTGTTGCATCCGCCGCTCGAAGGCATCGGAATATGGCAGTTCACGCGAGGCCGAGGAGACGACAGCTTCGCGCATGAGATGAACCCAGGAAGCATACTGATCCTTATCCACGGACATCGAGTGGATGCGTCTGAGGAGGTCCTTGATGGCTGCCAGACTGTTCTTGCTGGTCGTATACAGCGGTAATCCAAGTGCCTCGGCTCGTTCTACAAGAAATGGTTTCTTGGCTGCGAGCGTGTCACTCAGCAGCACAATGTCTGCGTCCTCCATCGTGCGCGCGACCCGTACGTCGGCATGCAGACTGTGAGAAGCCCGCTCGATGTAGCTCTGGCTGACTCCCTGGATGTAGAGTCTGACGCTGGAATCCTGGGTCCATAGCTGCTCGGTGCCAGTTTGTGAAGTGGGAGCCTCTTCCTGATGAGGGGGTTCGATCACGAACTCTTTGCCGGCCGTC
>JAPLGK010000147.1 GCA_026390195.1 Caldisericota bacterium | reverse complement strand
TGGCCTGTTGTACTTTGACACGAAGTCCTCGATGAGCTCTGTCTTGCCCTTCTCGAGCAGATTGCGGGCCATGTCACGGTCAATGGTCTTGCCGGCGTAGACTCTCTTCATCTGAAAACGGCAGTCAGTTGCAGTACACCGATAGTGCTCCGTGGTCTCTACCACCGAGCCCTGACACACGGGGCAACGGCCCAATGGCTCCTCATTGACGACAGGTTCGGTAGCCGCAGAACTGCCACCCGATCCCTCGGCAAACTCCCATTCCAGCTTGTTGTCAGGCTTGAGCAGGAGCCGCGCACTGAACTTGAACCCGCGCTTGCTCACGAATCCGTCGAGCATCCCCGTCCTCTTCTCGGTCATGAGCTGCAAGGCCTCTTCACGGCTGATGGGACGTCTGAGAATCAGCTTCGGGATGCTGAACTTGCAGTCCGTCTTCTTGCGGCCATGGTGTTCGCAGACGTAGGATGAAGGGCGCTCAAGCACATTGCCGCCGCAGATGGGACACACGCCCAGTGGTTCCGCCGACACAATGCCGATCTGCGTGGGAGCTTCGTACCCCTTAATCTTCTCGATCATCTGCCGCGTGAACCCCTCGATACGCTTCAGGAATTCCACATTGTCCAATGACCCCTTCTCTATCTTGCGCAAACTCATTTCCCAGTCACCGGTAAGGTCCGGAGCCACAAGATCTGACAATTGGATCGCCTCAAGGAGGTCGATCAGGTCGACACCACGCCTGGTAGCGACCAGGCTCCGAGCTTTCCGCTCAACGACGCCCGTTCGGATAAGCTTCTCAATGATCTCGGCGCGCGTGGCAGGAGTCCCCAGGCCGCGTTCCTTCATTGCCTCAGCCAGTTCCTCGTCATCGACCAGCTTCCCTGCTGTCTCCATGGCAGCGATAATCGATGCGTCGGTGAACCGCGGCGGAGCCTTGGTCAGCTTGCGTTCGCTCCCAACCCTGAACGCCTGGACGCTCAGCTTCTCCTTGAGGTCCGGCAAGTCCTTGCTGTCGGCCTCGCGTGGGGCGACCTCCAGCCATCCTGAGGTCTTTACAACTCTGCCATCACTGCCGAATGTCTCACCCTCAACGACAGTCTCGACACGCGTGAGCATCAGAACGGCTTCAGGGTAGAACTGTTCGAGGAACCGGCGTACAACCAGGTCATAGACCGCGCTCTCGTCATGAGAGAGGCTGCTTCGGTCCAGCCGCGTGCCAGTCGGAATGATAGCGTAGTGATCGCTGACTTTCTCGTCGTTGAAGACGAAGGACCGCATCTTCCAACCCTCGCGCTGCACGTGTTGCACGTACGGGGCATATTCCCCCACCCCCAGATCGTCAAGCACGCTGTCTGTTCTCGGGTACGTGATGGCGCGCTTCTCTTCATAGAGAGACTGTGCTGCCCTCAGCGTGCGGCTCGCGCTCAAACCGTTCAGGCCATTTGCTTCTCGCTGGAGGAGTCCAAGATCATACAGATAGGGTACCTGTATACGGTTTTCTTTCTGAACAACCGACGCAACCACCCCTTTGTGCCCTGAGCACCTGGTGGCAATGGCTTCAGCCGCTGCCTGGTCGGCGAGCCTGGTCTCGGATCCCCGATGCCACAGGCCCGCATAGGTCGGTTCACCATGCGGCATGACCTTGAACTGGGCATCGACCTCAAAATAGGGCACGGGGGTGAATGCCGCGACTTCCTTCTCGCGCCTCGCGATGAGTGCCAGAACTGGTGTCTGCACGCGCCCCACGGTAACAAGCGACCCGTTGCGCCTCGTCAGTCCCCGGGTGGCGTTGATGCCAACCAGCCAATCTGCCTCAGAACGCGCCAGCGCCGCCCTGCCCAGGTCATCATATCCGGATTCGGGACGGATATGCTTGAATCCGTCACGGATACTCTCATCAGTGTA
>JAPLGK010000139.1 GCA_026390195.1 Caldisericota bacterium | reverse complement strand
GACTTGCCATGGCCGGTAGGCCCGGTCACGAGGACGAACCCACGGTTGAGCTTGGGGAACGTGAACGTCGCCGCGGGCAGACCCAGTGAATCCATCGCAGGGATGTCGTAGGGGATCTTGCGCATTGCCGCCGCCATGGTTTCGCGCTGGCGGAACACATTGATACGGAAGCGCGCCAGCCCCTTAACGCCATAGCTGAAGTCGTACTCCATGCTCTGCTTGAACAGCACCTTCTGGTGATCGTTCATGATGGGGAACATGAGTTCCTCCACGCGTTCGGGCGAGAGCTTCTCGCTGCCAAGAGCCACCAGCTTCTTCTGAATACGCAGGATGGGGGGCAGACCGACCTGGAGATGGATGTCCGTGGCATTCTTTTCTGTGGCGACTTTCAGAATCGTTGCGAGATCGATGCGATGTTCCTGTGTCTCGGCAATCATGGCAGCTCCTTCAGTCCGATTCGACGGTAGACACCACGCGCAGGACCTCCTCGAGAGTGATGATGCCTTCCCTGGCCTTGACCAGGGCATCCTCGAGCAGGGTACGCATTCCATGGCTGCGTGCGGCCAGAGAGATGTCGCGCGCGGTGGCCTTGTGAAGGACGAGGCGGCGCAGGTCGTCGTCCACCTTCATCATCTCATGAATGCCAGTACGCCCGCGGTAGCCTGAACCACCGCATTTCGGGCAGCCGACACCCTTGTAGAACGTGACATCTTCCAGCTTACCCCGCGTACTGAGGCCCAGACCTTCGAGGGCTGAGGCCGGCGGAACGTACGACTCCTTGCACTCGGGGCAGATCTTGCGCGCCAGGCGCTGGGCCGTGGCCCCGATGAGCGACGACGCGATGAGGAATGGCTCGATACCCATGTCGGTCAGTCGCGTGGCGACCGAGGGCGCATCGTTGGTGTGCAGCGTGGACAGCACGAGGTGTCCGGTCAGGGCGGCCTCGATGGCGATCTGCGCCGTCTCGCCATCACGGATCTCGCCAATGAGCACGATGTTGGGGTCCTGACGCAGGATACTGCGCAGGACGTTGGCAAATGTCATGTCGGCCTTGACGTTGACCTGCACCTGATTGAGTCCATCCATCTGGTATTCGACCGGGTCCTCCACCGTGACGATGTTCTTGCCGGGCGTGTTGAGACGGTTGAGCACGGAATACAGGGTGGTCGTCTTGCCGGCGCCGGTGGGACCGGAGATGATGATCATCCCGTACGGCTGGCTGATGACGTTGTTGAACAGGGTCAGCGTGTCATTGAGGAATCCAAGGTTCTCAAGGGGCACCATGGCACTGCTCTTGTCCAGGATACGCAGAACGACCTTCTCACCGAAGATAGTAGGCAGCGAACTGACGCGGAAGTCGATGGCCCTGTTGTCGATGCGCAGGGAGATACGGCCGTCCTGGGGCTTGCGCCGCTCGGCGATGTCCATGTTGGACATGATCTTGAACCGTGACAAAACGCCCGGCTGGATGTTGCGCGGCAGCTTCTGCTTTTCCTGCAGGATGCCGTCAATACGGTAGCGGATGCGCAGGTGGTCTTTCTGCGGTTCCACGTGGATATCCGACGCGCGCTCGACGATGGCCTGGGTGATGATGGTGTTGACCAGCCGGATGACGGGCGCATCCTGACCCATCTCGCGCAGCTGCTCGATGCTGACCTCTTCACCAGTTTCCGCGATAATCTCGGTCTTCGCCTCGGAGCTGGCCTCCTTGATGGAGTTTCCGACGACGTAGTACTTCTCGATAGTGCCGTAGATTGCGTTCTTGGGAGCGACGAAGAACTTCGTCTCGCGTCCGTACGTGACAAGCAGGTAGTCCATCAGCTCGATGTTGGTGGGGTCGCTGAGTGCGATGCTGACGACGCCCTCCTCGCGCTTGAATGCGACAAAACCATACCGCTTGGCGCGCTCCTGATCCACGATCGCCAGCACGTCCGCCCCTATCTGCTCGGCCATGACATCCACAAATGGCATGTGCCACTGTTCTGCCAGGACCTGTGCTTTGATGTCATCGTTGATGAACCCCTGATCGATGAGAATCTTGAGCAGTGGCTCGTTGGTGTGCTGCTGGACGACGATGGCGCCGTCAAGAGCCTGTTCGTTGATATACCCTCGTGCAAGCAAGATGCTTCCTACTGACCGTCTGCCGTCCACGTCTCCTCCGCGCTCTACAGTTTCACGATCTTGGAGCCCTGGCTCCCACACTTGCTGAGCAGTTCTTCAGTGTCACGGAAGCCCGGCGAGGACTCGCCGACCTCCTGGAACAGCTGCGCCGCCTGCTGGCTGTTGCCCTGTCCCAGCTGGATCACGGCCGCATGGTACTTGAGGATCAGTTTGGCCTCGTCGGTGACGTTCGGCAGGTGCGTCGCGTGATCGAGTTCCCGGGTCGCCAGTTCGGGCAATCCCAGGTGAACAAATGCAAGGGCCATGGGCAGATAGAACCGTGGGTCTCCTCCCCCCCTCACCGTGCCGGAACTCATTGCGACCGCCTCTTCGTAACGACTGCCCGCGAAGGCGGCCCACGCAGACACTAGGCGCTGCTCGACCGAACCGGCAGTGATGTCGGCCGTCTCGGCGGCTGCCTTGTCTACCAGGCCTTCCACATCGGCAGGAGACAACTGCGACAGCGACGCCGCGTCGGCGATGAGGTCGTACTCGCCGCATGCGAGAATGGCCTCCAGAGCACGCTGCACCGTGTCGGGATCCCCGGGATGAGCCCGGATGGCGGCAACAAAGTACCCTGCAGCGGCATCGTGAACCCCAAGCTGTTCGGCCGCCAGACCCAGCCCATACCTGCTCTCGAAGTCCGTGGGGGCGAGGCGGGCAAGTCTCTCCAGCAGGAACCGGCCGTTCGCAACCTCCTGCCGGTGATCCACCAGGTACTGGATGAGATAGGCCGTGTTGCTCGTATCGTGCTCCCTGGCCATGAGCTCCACCAGTTCGGTGAACTCGGCCATGTTGGGGATTCCCAGGACAAGCAGAGATTGGAGGACCTTCCGCCGAACCGTCGGGTTGATGGCGCTCCCCAGGATACGACGCAGGATGACCGACTTCTCCGCACTGAGCGTGACGTGCTGGAACAGCCCCTCGTTGTTCAGGAATGTGGACTCATCGACGCCCCCACGCCCCAGCCGTTCAACGATCGCGGCCTCCAGCGCGGGCGCCTTCGCCATGTTCGCGTCCTCGGTGACGCGGTCCACCAACTGGTCCAGCACACCCAGTTCCGTGGCGGCGGCAAGGACCTCCTGCGTACAGGCGTCCTCGACGAGGCAGTGTTCCAGGATATGAACAAGCTGGCGCACAATGCCTTCGGCAGAAGCAGACACGGTGGCCTGCCGTATCATGCCCAGTTCCTCCCGTACGTACGATGCGGTGTCGCCGCGCTCGAGCAGGAGCTCGGCCTTGCGCGTCCTCAGCTCGACAGCCATGTCCGCGCCGTCGGCGGACAAGACAATGGAAGCGATCTGCGGGTCGTGGAAGTCGATCCTGGCTCCCTGCGCAGCAGCCTCCTCGACGACGAACAGCGGAAGGAGTGTGTAGCCGCTGCGTCCCAGCCACGTCAGCAGGTCATTCATCACCTCTGCGTCCTGGGGACTGCGCAGAAAGCTGAAATACAGGACTCCCAGCGACAGTGGGATGGTCACGCTGCCCGCATCGGACAGGCGCTGCATCAGATCCTCCCGCTGCATCGTGCCCTGGTTGACATCCCTCAGGATACCGATCAACTGCCGTTCGGCCTCCTGCCCAGGCGTCGGGAAAGGTGGCGCGCTGACTACCGCCCGTGCAACGGACTCAGTGACCGCCGCGTTCGCCCGGGCCGGACGCGTCGCAGCCTCCTGTTCCTTGCGGAGAGAAGCCAACCTGAGTTCCTCGGGGGACATGACGGTCAGCCCGGCGGCCTCGGAAGGCACGAAGCGCCTGACAGAAGTCGGGGACTCCTCCTCTGGCTTCATCCATGCCTGGTGTGGTATGGGAATGGTCTCCATCTTCACTTCACCCGTCGTCTCTGGCACAAGGTCGCGCGCGACGTCCGGCTGGTAGGATTCGAGGTCGGCCTCCTGAGCGGCTGGGACCCTCTGCCGTGCGGCAGACGACAGGGCAGCTTCCTCCGACGGGAACGACACCGGCGGCTCTGACACAGGAACGGCACTCGCCATGGACTCACCCACGACCGCTTCATCGTACAGTGTCTCGAGCGTACTCCTCGCCGAATCGTCCGGCTCCATCGACTTGGACTTGCGCTCAATCGCCGGCACGCGGTCGAGTTCCGAGGGCTGTGACGCGCGCATGCCGCTGGAAGGCCCCTCCACGGCCTTGACCTTCCAGTCGATCTGACGCCGCATCTCCGCGATAGCCTTGCCAATCCCCGTATGGGAGGGCTCGGACATGCGCAGCTGCTCGTACACGGCAAGTGCGTCGGCGAACTTGCCGTTGTTGGCCAAGATG
>JAPLGK010000225.1 GCA_026390195.1 Caldisericota bacterium | reverse complement strand
GGTTCGAACCTGCGACCCCCTCCGTGTGAGGGAGGTGCTCTACCGCTGAGCCATCCGCCCATACCTGGTGCCCTCGAGGAGAATCGGACTCCTATCGCAGCCTTGAAAGGGCCGTGTCCTGACCATTAGACTACGAGGGCGTTGGTGAGCCGTACAGGACTCGGACCTGTGACCCTCTGCTTAAAAGGCAGATGCTCTGCCAGCTGAGCTAACGGCCCGCGCGCGAGTTTATTCTACTGAGAACCGGCTCCTCGTCAATAGTTACACGGTCGAGCGACTGCACTCAGTCCTCTGAAGTCGTGTCGAGAGACTCGAATCGGGTGTATCTCTTGTCGAACATCAGCTTCACGTTGCCCTGCTTGCCGTTGCGATGCTTGGCGACCAGAGCGTTGGTGGGCGTCCGGGTGCTCACCTCGGAAGAGTCTACCCCTTCGTCGGTGTACAGGAAAATGACAATGTCGGCATCCTGCTCGATTGCTCCGCTCTCGCGAAGGTCTGACAACTGAGGCTTTTTGCGGTCTCTCTTCTCGATGTCTCGTGACAGCTGAGAAACGACAATGATCGGCACATTGAGTTCGCGGGCCAGGTTCTTGAGCATGCGAGTGATCTGCGCCACTTCAAGGACGCGGCTCTCGACCTTCTCGCCAGAGCTTGCAAGTTGGAGGTAGTCGACAATAAGGAGTTCCACCTTGGCTGTGACCGCAAGACGCTTTGCCTTCGCTCGTATCTCGAGAGCCGTCAGTCCCGCCGCGTCGTCGATATACAGGGGTGCGTCCGATAGCCTGTTGCTGACCTGTGTCAGCGCCTGCCAGTCCTCCTGCGACAGATAGCCCGACCGAAGCTTGTCCCCCTCGATCATCGCTTCTGACGATATGACACGTTCGGCCAGCTGCTCTCTGGACATCTCCAGACTGAAGATGCCCACGGGCTTCTTCAGACGGACCGCGTTGTACGCTGCAATGTTCAATGCAAGCGACGTCTTTCCGACGCTTGGCCGGGCGGCCAGGACGACCAGTTCCTGGGGCTGGAACCCGCCGATCTGAAGATCCAGATTCTTGATACCAGTGGCAACTCCGCGAATTGAACCTCTATGGTCATAGCGCTCCTCCAACACCTGCAACGTCGTCGGGAGGATGCGTTCCAGCGGCTGGAAGTCACCGCGTACCATACCCTGAGATGCCTCGTAGATGAGCTTCTCGGTCCTGTCGATGAGCTCCATGGCCGTGACTGTGGGAGAAAACCCCAGTTCATAGATGTCCCGGCCCGCGCGGATGATACTGCGCTTGACCGACGACTCCTTGATGATCTCGGCGTAATACTTGACGTTCTGGGTTGTCGGGACAAGCTCTGTAAGTTTGGCCAGGTATGCCACACCGCCGATGCGATCGAGGTTGCCATGACTCTTGATGTCGTTGCTCAGAACGATGACGTCGACAGGCTTGTTGGACGCTCGGAGGCGGTAAATGGAGTCACAGATGGCGACATGCTCATCGAAGTAGAAGTCGTCAGGCTTGAGATAGTCCATGACCTCGTCGACGGTCGCATTTGAGACAATGAAGGAGCCGAGCAACGACTGCTCGGCCCCCATATCATACGGTGGAACGACGTTCCCCGGATTCGAAGCGGCTTCGTTCTGCCCGGCTCGCGGACGGGCTTCGCTTACTTGGGCATCACTTCGGTCAGACATCCTCAGACAGCTTCCGTCACAGTGACGGAGACGAGAGCAGTGACCTCGGGACTCAACTTCAGAGCAATCGCATACACACCAAGTGCCTTGATGGGTTCATCGGTGCTCACGGTTCTCTTCTCTACGGCGACACCGAGTTGACTGCCAATGGCCGCAGCGATTTCGTCCGGAGTGATGGCGCCATACAGTCTCCCCTGTGGGGTCGCTTTGGCGCGAACAGTAACCGATTGACCTGAGAGTTTCGCCGCCAGGTCCTGGGCCCGCGCAAGCACAACATCCTTTTCCTGAGACACTGCCATCTTGTGTTTGCCGAGGGCGGCGACTCTCTCGGACGTTGCATCGATGGCCAGACGCTGGGGAAGGAGGTAATTGGCAGCATAGCCCACAGAAACGCTCACCACGTCATTCTTGTGGCCCACGCCCTTGACGTCGGCGAGCAGGATTACCTTCCTGTCCATAGTTGTTGTTGAACTACCGATTCACAAACGGCAGGAGAGCCATGACGCGAGCTCTCTTGACGGCCCCCGCAAGGGCACGCTGGTGCTTCGCACACACGCCTGTCGCCCGGCGAGGAAGGATCTTGCCCTTGTCGCTTACGAAACGGCGTAGCCGTGAAGCATCCTTGTAGTCGATATCATCAGTCTTGTCAGCGCAGAATGGGCAGAACTTCTT
>JAPLGK010000166.1 GCA_026390195.1 Caldisericota bacterium | reverse complement strand
GAACCTGTTCCGCAACGCCGACGGCACGTGGAACTGGGAAGCCTTGGCAGCGGACACGAAGAAGAATGGTGGAGCGACCATCAACATGCGTTCCGGCCAATCTCTCGGTGGCGTGGAGATGTATGCTATCTCTGCTCCCGTAGCCCCTGGAATGGTCGTCAACGGCTATCCGACTGGCAGCGACCTCAAGGCATATACGATGAAGAACGCTAAGTGGCTGCTTGACCGGACAGGGTATGCCCTCGGCACATGGTATTACAACGGCAAGACCTACATCGACGTGAGTACGACGATCCCGTGGCGGGACTATGCAATCACGCTGGGCAGGGAATACGACCAGATCGCGATTTTTGACCTCGCGAACTTCGAGGATATCCCGACCGCCGGCACTGGCGGGAAGTCCGGCCAAGTGCCCAACCCGGCTGTTATCATCTCTGACTGGGCCCTGCCATACGTTGCCTTCGCAGAGTCGATGGGGTTTATTACACCTGCTCAGGCCATGGCACCCAAGCACCAGCTTACGAGGGGCGAACTGGCAGACATGGTTGTGAAGATGCGCTTCCCGACCGTGGTCATCCTGCACACCAACGATTTCCATGGCAACCTGGTGGCCCTGACAGATGCCAACAAGAACAGCGTTGCAGGGGCAGCTCGCGAGGCCACCATCATCAACGGTGCACGCACCACATTTGGCAAAGACCATGTTCTCCTTGTTGATGCTGGCGACGCCATTCAGGGTGCTACGGTAGCAAACCTGTTCCAGGGCAAGAGCGTGACAGATGCTTACAATGCGATGGGCTACAACGTGGCAACACTCGGCAACCACGAGTGGGACTATGGTCAGCAAGTTTTGAAGGACCGGATCGCGGACGCCAAGTTCGACTATGTGAATGCCAACGTGACGGGCGTCAACTTGGGCTGGAAGTCGAATGTCATCAAGAATGTGGCCGGGATCAACATCGGGCTGTTCGGCGTCGTGACGACGGATCTTCCTATCATCGTAGCACCATCAAGCCTGACTGGTGTTGGAATTGCAGATCCCATAACGACTGCGCAGAACCAGATTGTTGACTTGAAAGGGCAGGGAGCCCAGTACATCATTGCTCTGAGCCACTGCGGGTACGAAAATGGTGGCGCTCCGCTGGACCCTGCTATCGCTGCGGGCGCACCTGGCATCAACTTGATCATTGGTGGTCACTCTCATACCGTCCTGAAGACAGCGGTCATGGTCGGCAAGACCATGATCACTCAGACGGGCACTGCAGGTGCGTACGTCGGCAAGGAGGTCATCGACTTCACGACCTATCACGGGAAGGTCACCAGGCAGAACGTCGCGTATGAGCTTGTGCCGACTGTGACCTCTGTTCCTGAAGACCCTGCCATCAAGGCAATCGTCGACGGGTACAACAACCAGCTGACGGGCAAACTGAGCGTCGTCGTCGGCAAGGCTCTCGTGGCACTTGACGGCGAGCGCGCGAACATTCGTACGAAGGAGACCAACCTCGGCAACTACATCGCCGACTGGATGCGCATCTCGACAAATGCTGATATTGCGTTCGAGAACGGCGGCAGCATTCGTGTCAGCGTTCCCGCCGGTGACGTCACGGTTGGCAACATCGTTGCCGTGCTTCCGTTCGACAACCTTCTGGTCGTCCTTGAGATCAAAGGTTCCACACTCAAGGCAGCCCTTGAAAACTCCGTCAGCGCGTATCCTGCCCAGCTGGGCGGGTTCCTTCAAGTGTCCGGATTCAGCTTCACGTTCGACCCGTCCAAGCCAGTGGGCTCGCGTGTCGTCAGCATCACCAAGAACGGCAAGCCTATGGACATGGACGCCACGTACAAGCTCTGCACTGCAGATTTTACCGCCGCTGGCGGTGATGGGTATGCCATGCTGAAGGGGGCCAAGGTCGTCTACATGTCCGGAGAATGGATGCGTGATGGTCTTGTCGCCTACGTCAAGGCACATCCAGAGATCAACCCGACGGTCGAGGGTCGAATCACCGTCGTCAAGCCGTAACAGATTATCGACTGATTCGTCGAGGGGGCCGGCAGTCGCCGGCCCCCTCGTGTTTGACCGGTGTTGCACATCTGTCGAAAGAGGAGACAATCCATCCATGAACACGGTGAGAACGATGACGCATGAGCAGCAGGAACGTCTCCGATTGGCTCTGACCGCGGGTGGTGCTACCCCGGACCCCGAGTTGCCTGCGGGGGCGTGCTTTCTGACCAGGAGCGAGGGTTCGGTCGTCACTGCCTATCGGAGTGGCAAGGTCCTGTTCCAGGGACAGCACTGCGACAGGCAGGTTCGGCTCGCGGAAGGGATTCTCGCTCATGCCGAACGGGTGAACAAGGGTCTCGAATTCCCGATCGTCGGGGGGGATGAATCTGGCAAGGGAGACTTGTTCGGTCCGCTTGTGGTTGTCGCGTTTGCTGCTCGCGGCGAGTCAGAGCGAAGGGAGGTCGTGCGTGCCGGGGCACGGGACTGCAAGCTCATGACAGATGCGGAAGTGCATGCCGTCGCGACGAGACTGGAGGGTATCGGTGTGTCGAGCATCCGCATCCTCATGCCCCAGGAGTACAATGCAGCGTATGCGCGCGTGCACAACGTGAACATCTTGCTCAACGAGGTCTATGCCGGGTTACTGCTTGAACTGGCAACCGTATCGAAGGCTCACACAGTCATCCTGGACAAGTACGGTGGACGAGCCATGGCTCTTTGGAAGACTCCGCAGAGCTTTCGCTTCGTCGTGGAAACACACGCAGAACGGTATCCTGAAGTGGCTGCCGCTTCAGTTCTTGCCAGGGCAGCATTTCTTGACGGTCTCGGGCGTACTGCAACGGACTGTGGAGTTGTCCGGCTACCAAAGGGGGCTTCGATGGAAGCTCAGGCGTTCATGCGGCGCCTGGCGTCAGACAATGGCAAGGACGTACTTCGGTCGGTCGCAAAGGTGAATTTCGCTCCCGTGAAGGAGTGCCTCGAAAGCCTGTTCTAGACGGTGTCGGTGATTGTGGTCTGGTTGACAACGCTACCCGGCGACATAACATATGCTATGATTTCCGCAGTGAAACCTTCACACGAGGAGACGCCTCATGTTTAAGCCCGTACTGCCTGCCGACAAGGTTGTCGAGCAGGAGGTAGCCACTATCCAATTCTGGGAAACCGGTCATGTCTTCGAGAAGTCGCTCGAACTAAGCAGGGACAAGGAGCGCTTCGTTTTTTTCGAGGGGCCGCCGACCGCGAACGGGAGACCTGGCGTACACCATGGCCTGGCCCGCGTTTTCAAGGACACGGTTCTGAGGTACAAGGCAGGTACAGGCTACTATGTCCCCCGAAAGGGCGGTTGGGATTGCCAGGGTCTGCCCGTGGAGATCGAGGTCGAGAAACGACTTCACATCAGCGGCAAGCAGCAGATCGAAGAATACGGCGTCGAAGCATTCGTCCGCGAGTGCAGAAGCAGTGTCTTCACCTACAAGGCGGAGTGGGAGAAGATGACCAGCCGCATCGGTTTTTGGTTGGATACCGAACACGCGTATGCGACCTACACGAACGACTACATCGAATCGGTCTGGCATATCCTCAAGACCTTCTACGACAGGGGGTTGCTGTACCAGGGGCACAAGGTCGTCCCCTACTGTCCGCGGTGTGGGACGGCTCTCTCGATGCACGAAGTCGCGCAGGGCTACAGGAACGTCACCGAGGAGACGGTCTTTGTTAAGTTCTCCCTGACATCAGGTGGACTGGCGGGTGTCAAGGCGCTGGTCTGGACGACGACGCCATGGACTCTGCTGAGCAACGTCGCGCTTGCGGTCAACCCGGGCGTAGAATACTCGGTCGTCGAACTGGAAGGTGAACCGTATCTGCTGGCCTCTGCGCGGTTGGCTGCCGTGTTTGGTCATGATGCTGAGCGCGTGACACCCGTGCGCACCTATCTCGGAAGCGAGCTTGCAGGGATTCGATATGAGCGCCTCTACGATTATGCCAACGTCGCTCCCGATGAAGAGGCACAGGGGTGGCGCATCGTCATCGCGGACTTTGTATCGACGACGGACGGCACAGGCATCGTTCATCTGGCGCCTGCGTTTGGCGAAGACGACCTCAACGTTGGACTGAAAGAAGCGCTTCCGTTTGTCCAGCTTGTAGACCTAGCCGGCAGATTCACGTCTGAAGTGACGCCATGGGGCGGCAAGGACGCCAAGGGAAGCGACCCCGATATCCGACGTCAGCTCAAGGCTGACGGGAAGCTGTTCAAGACGGAGAGGATCGAACACGACTACCCCTTCTGCTGGCGATGCGATACGCCTCTTCTCTATTACGCCAAGGACTCGTGGTTCGTGCGCACGACGGAGTTCAAGGACCGGATGGTTGCGAACAATCAGCAGATTACTTGGTACCCGGACCACATCAAGAACGGGCGATTTGGCAACTGGCTGGAAAACATCAAGGACTGGGCACTGTCTCGTGAACGCTACTGGGGGACTCCATTGCCAATCTGGGTCTGCGATTCCTGTGGAAACCAGCACGCGGTAGGTTCCATCGCCGAGCTCAACGAGATGGCTCTCAATCCGGATCCCGAAGTTGAGCTGCATCGTCCCTATGTGTACAAGATTGAACTGCGTTGTCCGGTATGCGGTGGTGCCATGTACCGTGTCCCAGAAGTCATCGACGTTTGGTTCGACTCTGGCTCCATGCCCTATGCACAGTGGCACTACCCGTTCGAGAACCAGAACGAGTTTGCAAAGATGTATCCAGCTGACTTCATCGTTGAAGGAATCGATCAGACCCGCGGGTGGTTCTACACGCTGCACGCTATCTCCACAGCTCTCAACGACAGACCTGCCTTCAAGCGTTGCATGGTGTTTGAACTAGTGTTGGACGAGAAGGGGCACAAGATGAGCAAGCATGTCGGCAATGTCATCGACCCCTGGAGCATTCTCGATACGCAGGGGGCAGATGCGTTCCGATGGTCCCTGTATACGAGCACTTCACCCTGGTACCCGAGACGGTTCGGGCCGAACGTCGTTGCCGACGCCCTCAAGAATTTCATCATACCACTTCGCAACGTCTACAGTTTCTTCGTGCTGTACGCCAATATCGACCACTTCGATCCGAACGTTGCCCCGCTGCTATTCGACGCACGGCCAGAACTGGACCGGTGGCTTCTGAGCCGGTTCCAGGTGCTTGTCCGGGATGTGCGTGCAGATATGGAGGCCTATGATATCAACCCGGCGACGAAGCGTATCCAGGCTTTCGTCGAGGAGCTGAGCAACTGGTATGTGCGCCTGAGCAGGCGGCGTTTCTGGAGAAGCGAAAACGATATCGACAAGCTTTCGGCGTACCAGACGCTCTACAGGGTCCTGGTCGACCTTGCCAGGTTGCTGACGCCGTTCACGCCCTTCACGTCGGAGGAGATCTACCAGAACCTGGTCCGGTCGGGGAATGTCGAGGCCCCGCTTTCTGTACATTTCCTTGATCTACCCGAGTTTGATGGGACTTCGTTTGACCCACAGCTTACGGGTGCGATGCAAGTGGTCATGGATGTCGTGTCACTGGGAAGGTCGGCCAGAAAGCAGGCAGGCGTCAAGACCAGGCAGCCGCTGAGTGCAGTGACTGTCTACGTCCATGAGGCGCAGGCTCATGAAGCGCTGGTTTCCCATACCGAAATCATCCGTGATGAGCTGAACGTCAAGTCTATTGCCGAAGCGGCTCACGCTGCGGATATCGCCGAGTTCATGCTCCGGCCCAACCTGCCTGTTCTTGGCAAGAGGGCCGGACAATCGATCCCCGCCATCCAGAAGGCACTGGCCACAGATCCGGAGAGAGTCTATGCCGAGCTTGAGAGCACCGGCCAGGCTTCGCTGGATCTGGACGGAACGGGATTCCTGCTGACGAGGAGTGACGTCGTCAGCGCGGTCTCCGGGAAAGGTGGACTGTTCGCAGCGTCGGCGGCAAACATCGTCGTGGCGGTCGATGCCACGGTTACGCCGGAGTTGAGAGCTGAGTGGTATGTGCGAGAAGTCGAGCACTTTGTTCAGGGACAGCGCAAGGACAAAGGCTACCAGGTGACGGATCGCGTGCTCCTTGCTCTGACCTGTACCGATGCGGCAGTGACTGCCGCACTGACCGCTGCGGTGCAGGACCTGGCGCAGGAAGTCCTTGCAAGCGAAGTGACAGTAGTCACCGGAGCGGTCGAGGACGGCGCCCTGGCCCTGGAGCTTGGAGGTTCGAAAGTAGTCTGTCGACTGGAACGCTAAGAGCTCTCCGGCAGGTGCAGCGCGTTTGTCTTCCCGGCAGAGTCTGCTCTCTTCAGCAGGAACCCTGTCGGGGATCTGTTTTCATCGAGAACAGCTCGGTGATGCTTGGCAGGTCACCACACACTCGGCACGCATGGTCGCGTTCAAGCGGGACGAGCTCGAAGCGATTGTCCTCTCCATCCACGAGCAGCAGTTTGCCGGCTAGCCAGTCTCCGCACCCCAGAATGTACTTGAGCACGTTCTGTGCAACGATGGAGCCGATGATGCAGGGAGTACTGCCGAGAATGCCACGGGCTCTCTCCTCACGTGCCATGGCAGCAGTAGGAGACTTGGGGTACAGGCAG
>JAPLGK010000198.1 GCA_026390195.1 Caldisericota bacterium | reverse complement strand
AGGCTCTGCCTGTCATCGAACAGCAGTTTGCGATGCATAGTCACGGCATTCCAATGGGGGTCATCATCGCTGCAACCAAGTACCCCGAAGGCGGGGAGAAGATGCTCATCAAGGCGGTCACCGGACGTGAAGTCCCATCTCACGGACTGCCGGCTGACATCGGCGTCATCGTCCAGAATGTCGGGACGCTCAAGGCCATCAAAGAAGCGTTCGCCGACGGCAAGCCACTAATCGAACGTGGTTTCACCGTCTCAGGCGGAGCCTGCAAGACACCCAAGAACCTGTACGCTCCCATCGGGACAGTGATCGCTGACCTTATTCCCGACGTGATTCAGATCAGCGACGACGTCCGCAAAGTCATGTTCGGTGGCCCCATGATGGGTGTCGCCGTACCATCGCTGCAGGTCCCGGTCGCCAAGGGCACCAGCGGTATCCTGTTCTTCACTGCGGCAGAATCGAAGCAGTACGAGGAGCGTCAGTGTATCCGCTGCGGTCGTTGCGCAGATGCCTGTGCCGCACGGCTGATGCCTATGCTGCTGAATGCCGCGCTCTTGTCCGATGATCTCAATCGTGCCGATGTCATCGGCCTTGTTGACTGCTTCGAATGCGGGGCCTGCAGCTATATCTGTCCCGCGCGTATTCAGCTCACCCAGCGGTTCAAGCTTGGCAAGGATCTTCTCCGCAACCAGCGTGCCAAGGAGGCCCGCCATGGAAAATAAGACGATGAAGCTTGTGTTGTCCGGTGCACCGCACTTCGTGACCGGCAACGATATCCAGAAAACGATGGGCATGGTCATCATCGCCCTGCTCCCGGCCCTGGCCGGCGGCGTATACTTCTTTGGACCCCGAGCACTGCTGGTCACGGCGGTATCCGTCGTTAGTGCTGTTGCGGCCGAATTCCTGTTCCGCAAAGCGCTTCGCCGCGAGACACATGTCACCGACCTGTCCGCAGTCGTCACCGGAATGCTGCTCGCGCTCATCCTGCCGGTGTCCTCACCGCTGTGGATGGCTGCGGTCGGCTCCGCGCTGGCCATCGTTGTGGCCAAGGAGCTGTTCGGAGGGCTCGGTGGCAACTTCGCGAATCCCGCCCTTGTGGGGCGCGCCGTGCTGCTGATGAGCTGGCCGGCGTTCATGACACGCTGGTCTCCCTCTCTGCGCGTGGCTGCCGTCGACGCGACGACGACTGCGACGCCTCTGGGCATCCTGAAGCTGGGCGGAGCCCTCACCGACGTCATGAAGAGTGTCGGAGTCGGTGGAAAGCCGGCTCTGTACCTTCAGATGTTCCTTGGCAACCGCTCGGGCTGTATCGGTGAGACGTCTGGACTGCTGCTCCTGCTGGGGGCCGCGTTCCTGGTGGTGACGCGCGTCATCGACCTGCGGACGCCTGTCGCCATGGTCGCCACGACATTCGCCGCGTCATGGCTGTTTGGACGGGACCCTGTCTTTTCAGTGCTGGCCGGCGGCATCCTGCTGGGAGCCTTCTTCATGGCCACAGACTATGTCACAACCCCTGTGACACCTGTTGGCAAATGGGCTTTTGGCATCGGCGCAGGACTCACAACGGTTCTCATCCGTCAGCTGGGCAATTTCCCTGAGGGCGTCACCTACGGCATTCTGCTCATGAACGTCGTTGTACCCTATCTGGACAAGATCATCCCCCACAAGTTCGGGTTCGTGAAGCCCAGGAAGGTGAACGCATGAAACGCTGGCAGATGATCAAGCTGGGACTCATCCTGGCAATGTACACGATCGTCGGCTGTGTAGGGCTTGCCGTCGTGTACAACAGCACGAGCAAGATCATCGCACAACGTCAGGAGGCCGACCTTCAAGCCGGTCTTCACGAAGTGTTCCCAAAGGCCACTGGGTTCACCCCAACCGATAAGGTGAAGTCTGCGAACCCCAAGGTCATCTTCGATGCGGTGTACACGGCGAACGGTCCTTCAGGCGCCCTCGGCATAGCTGTCAAGGTCCAGGGAGCCAGCTACGGCGGCCTTACGACCCTGATCGTCGGCGTTTCCACTGATGGGACCATTACAGGCGTGAAGGTCCTCGAGAACAAGGACACCCCCGGCCTCGGCGCGAATGCCGCGAATCCGACATACTACGTCGACAAGGCCACCAGGACGACGTTCGCGGGACAGTTTGCCGGCAAGAAACTCACTGATCCCTTCGTCGTCAAGAAGGATGTTATCGCCGTTACCAGCGCAACCATCACGAGCCGGTCCATTACGAACCTGGTTCAGATTGTCGGCAAGGCCGCCTCCGACGCCCTCGGCATTGGAGGCTCCTCTCAGGGCCCACAAGCTGTCCTTCCGTCGGCCGACACCGTCCGGACGTCCTCCAAACCTGCGACATCCAGCGTGCCCGGCGTCTCCATCCTAGAAACCTTGGTGGGAACCAAGGCCGGGGCCATCGTCGGCGCATCCGCGAAAGCCAAGGCGACAAGCTATGACGGTGACGTCACTGTTCTTGTAGGCGTTTCGACCGACGGGACTATTCTCGGCGTCCAGATTCTCGAATGCACCGACAGCCTAGGCAGTTCGATTCTTGTCCCGGAATTCGCCCAGCAGTTCGTAGGCAAGAAGGTCGATGCTGCACTCAAAATTGGCAGCGGCATCACCGCAGTCACCGGTGCAACGCGGAGCAGCAACGGCGCCACGCAGCTTGTCAAGGCAACCGCCGACGCGCTGGTCAAAGCTCTGGCAGGAGGTGGTCTGTGAAACGCTTGTTCGGTGTCTTTGTTAATGGTCTTATTGTCGAAAACCCACTGTTTGTCATCATGATTGGCCTCTGCTCTGCGATGGCCGTAACGACCACAGTTGCCAACGGCATCGGTATGGGCGTCGCGCTGACCTTTGTCCTGGTCATGTCCGAACTCATCATTTCGCTGTTCCGGAACCTGATTCCGGAAAGCATCCGCATGCCCATCTTCCTGATTGTCATTGCTGCATTCACGACCATCATGGACCTCGAGATGAAGGCATACTTCCCCGCCCTTTCCAAGTCAATGGGCGTCTTCATCCCGCTCGTCGTGGTGAACTGCATCGTCATGGGACGCGTCGAGGCGTTCTCCTCGAAACAGCCCGTGGGCGATGCTGTTGCGGATGGCCTGGGCATGGGAATCGGATACACCTGGGTCCTTCTCGCCTTGGCGGTTGTGCGGGAGCTGCTGGGCAACGGTACCCTCCTGGGATTCCAGATCATGCCATCATCCTTTGAACCCATGATCTTCTTCATTTTGCCACCTGGTGGCTTCCTCGTCTTCGCCCTCTGGATGGCAGCAAGCAACGACCTGCGCCGAAAACTGTTGGCAGGCAGAAAGCCGGCACCGACCCAGGATAGCTGCTGTACGCTGCCCGACAACAGCTCGGCCGAAAAGGCATAGGAGGGAATATGTCTGACCTGATCAAGATCTTCGTCGCAGCGTTCCTCATCAACAACATCATCCTCATGCGCTTCATCGCGCTCTGCTCCTACATTGGCATGACGTCTGACGTGGGGCAGTCCGTAGGAATGGGACTGGCTGTGACCTTCGTCACCGTGATGGCTTCAGCTGTTACGTGGCCCATCTACTACTGGATTCTCAAGCCGAATGGCCTGGAATTCCTCGAGATTCTAGTCTTCATCGTCGTCATCGCCGCGCTGGTCCAGCTGGTCGAGTTCTATCTCAGGAAGAGCGTGCCTACGCTCTACCACGCCATGGGCATCTATCTGCCTCTGATCACGACCAACTGCGCCATCCTGGCTGTGACGTTCGACCAGATCACGAGCAACTACAACTTCGTGCAGTCTATTGTCTTTGCGGTCGCCGTATCGCTGGGGTATCTGCTCGCGATGCTCCTCCTGGCGGGCGTGCGTCAGCGGCTCAAGAACTCACCGATCCCCTCCTTCATGTTGGACACGCCTATCCTGTACCTCACGACAAGCATCATCGCGGTAGCGTTCATGGGTTTTGCAGGGCTCATCAAGTGAGGTCCCGATGAGAATCATCCTCGAAACAGCACTTATCTCTGCCGTCCTTGGTCTGCTGATCGGTGTTGCCCTGGGCTTCTTCCGCGAAAAGTTCGCGGTCCCGAGTGACCCCGTGGTCGACAAGGTCCGTGCCATCCTCCCTTGGGCCAACTGTGCCGCCTGCGGATTCGCCGGCTGTGACGCCTACGCGGTTGCACTCGCCCATCAGACGGCTGCTCCCGACCGCTGCACGACGGGGGGCAAGAAAGCGGGCGATCAGATCGCCGCACTGCTCGGCCTCACGTCCAGTGCGATCGATCAGATCGCCGTTCTCGTGTGCCAGGGATCCATAGACAAGGCCCCTCTCAAGGCCGACTATGCGGGCATCCAGTCCTGCCGCGCCGCCAAGATAACGTCGGGAGGCACGAAGCTGTGTCAGTGGTCCTGCATCGGCCTGAGCGACTGCACCGAAGTCTGTCCTTTCGACGCACTCCATATGGGAGACGACGGCCTTCCTCATGTGGACACAGTCAAGTGTACCGGATGCGGAAAGTGCGTCGATGCCTGCCCTCAGAATGTTCTCACCAGGGTCTCGCGCGCCAAGAAGGGCGCCATGCCCCTCTGTTCCAATCGGAATCCCGTGAAATCGAAAGTCATCGCGACATGCAAGACTGGTTGCATCAAGTGCGAGATATGTGTCAAATTCTGCCCCGAAGGAGCCATTCACATGGAACACGGGCTCCCTGTCGTGGACGAACACCTGTGCACCTCATGCGGCATATGCGTCGCCAAGTGTCCCACGAAGGTCTTCAAGCTCATCGAGAAGGACATCGTCAGGTCCTGATTGTCGAGAACAACACAGTCGTCATGTAGCAAGCCCGCGGCCGTACGGCCGCGGGCTTGACGTTCGAGGCCCTGACGCAGCCTCTCATGGCGCGGGGATGACGTCGACCTCCTGCGCGTCGCGCACGCCGCAGAGCCGGCAAGCAGGTGCAGACATCACGATGCTCTTGCCCAATCCCTGTCTCGCCAATGCAGTGAAGACATGCCCTCCGACGAGCACCTGCCCCGCGAAGACGCCAGACTCACGCCACCCCGCAACGATCTCCTGGTCGAGTTCGACGGCTTTGTCTTCCCGTGTATACCCCTTGACCACGTTCAGGCGGACTCCGGTGATGCCTGCAGACATGATTTGTCCAGTCCGCTGCACGAGTCCGCTGACGAGCAGCAGGGACAGGGCCTTCTTGACCGCGAACAGGTCTCGTCCCTCGCTCAGGTGCCGCAACGTGCAACGCCGTGGGATCTGGGCCAGGAGCAGCCACTGCAATGGCGTCAGTGAAGGAGGGTCTGCAAATGACAGCATCAGTTTCAGCTTCTCATCGACATCAGGCAGGACAGGTGCCATCGTGTCCGTCTCGATATGCGCCTGCCGCGCGAGACCCGACAACTGGGACTCGTCCACGTGCATCGTGGGCGCCGGCATCTCTTCGTCCTCGTAGAACGTGAACTGTCCAGCAGAGAACGCGGCCAGCGCACTGGCGAGGGCTCCCGGGCCATGAACGCGACCGTGGATCACCTCGACAATCGCCCCCGCGTCAAAATACAGCGAGCTCTCCGCAGCATCGTGTTTCAGGGCGAGACGTCCCGATTTTCCGCCCCTCATAATGAACAAGATGACCTCATCGACGCTGAACCCCGATAGATCACCAGCCAATGGCATACGCGCCTCCGCATTGACGCCCGAATGTGCATCACTCTTTTGGATATTGGCATTATACTTCCTGTACCAGTCTGCACAAGCTGATCGAGCGGGGCGGCACTCGGACGGGCCCTGCATTGTTGCAAAACGGCGAATGGTCTGTAACATTCTTGCTACAAGGACGGTGCGCATAGCATGAGAAAACGAGCAAGAAGCGTTCTGACAGGACTTCTGGTACTCTGCTGCGCCTTCACGGGCTTTGTGCCCGTGGCGTGTGTTCAGGCGGATTCGTCCGGCTTGGCTGGACGTGACATCATCGTCACGGAGAATGCCGGTCTCACGCGTATGGCCTACCCGGTCGCCGTTGCTCTTACCGTGGTCTCGGCTGGCACAGGCGAAACGACACAGACATCCACTCCCGTGGCATCACCGTCGTCGGGGCCCTTGCAGACGGCGTGGGCATGGATTCAGAAGACGACTCGCTCGGAGGGTGCGTTCGTTGCTTCACTGTCTATGAGCATCCGTGATTTCTTCGTCTCGGGGAAGGCACTGAAGGTTCTCCAGACCGCGACGCAGGCGATCAATAATCTCGCTGTCCGGTTGTTTCTGCCTCTGTCTGCGCTGGTTGTGCCAATTCTGGAACGCATGGTGTCTGGCCTCTCGGTGACGCCTGAGCTTGTGGCTGCGTGGATGTTCTGGGTCGTTATCGTTCTTGCCCTTATCATCCTCATCTTCGTTCTGCGTCCTCGGCGCAACGTGGCCAAGCGCCTGCCCAAGGTGTCTCCCAGGACAGCAGGGCAGGGAGAGAACACCGTGGAGTTCGGCCTTGTGGAACAAGGCCCAAAACCGTCGCCCGCGACATCATTGGATCAACTGGCACGAACCCACGAAAAGCAGGAAACGCCGCCTGTGCAGGAACCGGAAGCCCAGCTCGCAATCGCGGAGGAATCATCTCATGCCCGGCTCGACACACCGTCGGTCCCGGAGATTTCCCTGGAGCCACTCGGCTTCTTCGCCGGCTCAGAGGCGGTGCCCACTGCAGAGCCCGATGTACTTGCGGATACTGCCGCCGTGATTGCACCGCCGATGCCCCCACTCCTGGAGTTCACCCCGTCCGAGGCAGAACCGCCTACGACTCAGACCAAACTGTCAGAGCTCATGACAGCCCCCGCCGAACTGTCTCCGACAGTTCCAGCCGACGTTCCTTCGGAAGCTCTGCTCACGCCTCCACAAGAGGGTTCTTCTGCCGAGGAACTGCTCACAGAAACGCTCCATGAGCCGTTCCCTGAACCCGAACTGAGACCCATCGGGCAGGAAGCTCCAGTCCAGCCCGTTGAGCCGGAAAGCAACGCTTCTGATACCGTGCTGCCTCTCGATCGACCCTTGCCTGCCGAGGAGTCTTCGGTAGCCGAGGAGGCCCTTCAGGCTGACGAGATCCTCGTTCCAGAGGCACCTGTCACTCCACAGGCAGGTTCCATCGAAGAGCCAGTTTCGACGCAGGAGATGAGTACTCCAGTCCCTGAGGAAGTCCTAGTTGCCAACGAGACGGTGCCGGCTGTGCAAGAAACGTCCGAAGTCGCGGCAACACCCGAGGCAGTCCCGGTCGAGGCAGTCCCGGTCGAGGAAGTCCCTGTCGAGGAAGTCCGTGTTGAGGCAGTCCCCGTTGAGACAGTCCCGGTTGAGGCAGTCCCTGTCGAGCCAGACCACGAATCCCCAGCGGCAAAACTGCCGGAGACCAATCTGCCGACACCGTCCAGCGCGGACCTTCTGTCGCGGCTGTTGGATGACGAGGAGTCTTTCCAGCAGACCATGGTTGCAGCCGGCGCCGCAGCAGGCGTCGCTGCCCCCGTACCCCCGTTCGCGCCGGTTCCAGCAAGGAGGCTGGCCCCACAGCCCTCCATCTTCTCAGGTGATGTCGAACTCGACACGCTGTTGCACGACGGCGTTGTCGCCGATGCCGGCGCGCTGGCGCAGCTGTTCCGCGGTGGGTATCGCAACCGTATCTCCAAACTCGCCGTCTCAGCCAAGGACCTGCAGAACGTGCCAGAGGAGATGCGGCACGTGATCAAGCTTACCATCGTCGCTCTGTCTCCCATCGAGCTGTCCATTGCCCGGGACCTGGCAATGCGCCTCGAGGCACCGGGATTTGTCGGTGAAGCTCTACTGGTGGCCAAGAAGATGGGGTATGAGAATTATCTCACCACGTACAAGAAGATCTCGAAGAACTACAAGGACGTCAGTATCGTCGAGACAGTAAGTCTGAAGGTTCCGGAGATGTCGCTCGAATCCGGCGAGGACCTTATTTCCTTCAGCTAGGCCCGAACGGACCGACACAGAGACTGGAGAAGGGGTACACGCGTGTACCCCTTCTCCAGTCTGGCCTCCTTGAAGACCTACCTCCTCGTTGCCGATACCTCCGCGTACTCCTTGAGACACCACCCACATCCGACGCACGCTGAGCGCCTGACGAGCGGTATGCCGTTCTGTCCTTCCTCGATCGCGCCCGTCGGGCAGACAAGCGTGTCGAAGCTATCTGGACGCCTGGAAAACCGGAAGACAGGTGGAGCGCTAAATGTGCTACGGACAGGGGGCCTCTGCAAGAACCCGTCGGGCACTCGTGCCCGCAGTTCATCCAGCGAGATATTGGAGGCAGTATCTAACGTCTTGCCACGACGCCCCCTGCCGATGCGTGCCGACGCTGGAGAGCTGAACGGCGACCAGGAGACCCTGCCACCACTTGCGATGAGCGCATAGCCGTCCAACTCCTCGGGATCGATACCGGCCAGGATCACGCCGGTCTCGGCGGTTCTCCCGTACGTTTCTTCGCGGGCGCATTCGCCGTCGACGACACCGAACAGGAAGACTCCCCTGATCGCCGACCAGACATCCAGGAGAGCCTCTCCCATCAGTCTATATGCGGCATAGCTCAGGACCTCCGTCCGCGTCTTTGTGGGAACGCAGTCAAGGACAGTGGCGAAGATACCGTGGACGCCGGAAAACCTGTTGAGCTCGAGGCCGCGTACGACGACGAACAGGTCGGCCTCGACGAGACACCGTGACACGAAAGCCTGCTTGACGTACCGACGCTCGGGGGTCTCCATTGTGTGCAGCTGGCGTGCGTGGGACCTCGTGGGAACCGTCAGGGACTCGTACTCCCCGGAGATGATCTCGATCAGGTCGCCGCGTTCGCCCAGCAGGCGTGTCAAGGCATTTCGATACGCCTCATCATAGCCCGCCAGAGACCTTGCGGCAAGGTCGACCCGGGTGGCCCCGGAAAGCGTCCACACCGTTCGCTCCACGAGGTCCAGCCGCACAGGGATGTCGCCAAGCAACACAAGAACTCGCTTGCCATCGAGCCCCTGAGGATTCATCCAGCGAAACACATTGTCGAGCGCCTGCATCCGGGCATCGATCCCTTGTCCCTCTGCTTCTATACTGACTGTCTGACTCATGGTTCCTCCTTGTTCTTAACAGTATCCATGGTTTCGTGGAGGCATCCGCGCTTTGACAAGGAGTTACACGCGGGGTAGAATGAGCAGCACAACCATTATGAACAAGCTGCTCATCAAGAACGGGACACTGCTGACCATGGGTGGCGACCGTCAGCCTCGCAAGGCTGACCTGCTCGTCGCTGATGGACGTATCAAGCGCATCGACACTGCCATCGGCCGCGGCGAACGCCCTGACGTCACGATCGACGCCTCGGGCTTGATTGTCCTGCCTGGTCTGATCTTTGGCCATGCTCGCCTGGGTTTCAGCCTTCTCCGCGGTCAGACCGACCAGATCCTGGACGATGCCGAGCGAGAGAGAACGTCCCTCAGGCTTATTGGAGGTTTTTCTCCCGAACAGGTCCGTTGCTCGGCTGAACTCGGGATCTGCCAGTCGATTCGCAGCGGCGTCACGACGCTC
>JAPLGK010000069.1 GCA_026390195.1 Caldisericota bacterium | reverse complement strand
GTCTCGATGTACTGGACCGAGCTGAACAGCAGCACACCCGCGTACCCCTGCAGAACGCGCGCCACCAGAACCGTGTTGGCCTCGCTGAAGGCTCCTCGCTGGTAGATGATGCGGACAATGGACGGGGCAAGTAGCAGCAGGCCGGCCACGGCGGGCACGATGAAGAACAGGATGCGCTGGATGGCGCCACGAGCCAGTCGATAGCCTTTCGCGACGTCGCTCGTGGCAAACGCCGAGACGATGTAGGGATACGACGACTCTGAGATCTGAACCGCCCAGACACCAAGTGGTAGCAGGAAGATCTTCTGGGCATACCCCAGCGAAGCAATCGACCCTTCAGGGAGGAAGGAAGCCATGGTCCGGTCGATGAGTGTCAGCAGCATGTCGGTCGCCGAGCCGATAAACAGGGGGCCGGCTTGTTTGAGCAGCGACTTGACCCGGGGGTCCCAGTGACCGTACCGCGGCAAGATGAACCACTTCTCACGAATCGCAAAGTACACCCACAGCGCAAGCGCCGATACAAGCTGCGCTCCAGTCTTGAGGATGGGCAGTTCCATCTGACGTGCCCCAAACAACAGTCCGCTGATGACGACGACGTTCATGAGGACATCGCTGAACGACAGGAGGATGAAGTCCTTCTTGACAACCAGCGCCGTCTTGATGGTCGCCGAGATGACAATAATGACTGACAGAGCGGCCATCCACCGGTAGGTGTACTCGGCGTACGCGAGGGCGGCACCCTTGAACCCGCCACTGAACAGTGTCACGAACGTGCGCGGGAACGCGGCGACTGCCGTGAAGAGGACCAAGCCGACAATCGAGAACAAGCCGAACACGGAGCTCAGGAGACCACGGTAGTCCCGTTCGCTCTCCAATCGAGCGTGTGTCAGCTCGGGGACGAGTGGAATCGAGATGGGAGATGTGACGAAGCTGACGACGTTCAGGAGCACACTCTCGACGAGCTGGGCAACATCCGCGATGTACGTGGCGCCAAAGATTTTCGCCACAAGCACGTCCCGGAAAAACCCCAGCACCTTCGAGAGGAATGAGCCCGAGACCTTCCAGAATGCCGCCTGACGCGGGGTATTCTCGGGCCGCTTCACTGGGACGCCTGCAATTGCTTCAGCATCGTTTTCCACAGTCAACACTCCCTTCGGTTCAATCCTGCGCCCCGTCTGCGTGCACCGTATCAGTATAGCTGCGTTGTGCCCCACCGCCACATCGTGGCGTCTTGGCGCAGTTGAGACCTCGGTGTTGTGTGGTATCATACAGTGTTCGAACAACCATGCTCTTGAGGAGGAATTGATGAAAGCAGCAAAACTGGGGTCGGAGAACGTCATATGGGACCTGACCGCCCTGTATGCAAGCCTTGACGATCCGCGTATCGAACGCGACATGAAAGCGGTACGACGGGACGCCGCCGCCCTCGCTGCGGAGTACCGTGGCAGGGTTGCAGCCGGCAAGATTGCCCCGGCCGAGCTCAGGAAGTTCATGGTCGAAGAAGAACGCATCAGCTCCGCGACTGGCCGGATCGGTGAGTACGCAGAGCTCATGCTCACGACAGACAACCTGGACGAGGGCGCCAAGAGCCTGGTCATGAAGACACAGGAACTGGGCAGCGACATCTCCAACGCGCTCGTCTTCTTCGCCATCGAACTGGGCCAGATGGACGAGGCCTTCTTTGCGCGCCTGGTTGCCGACAAGGCACTGGACAACTACCGCCACCACCTGCTGTTCCTGCGCAAGCGGAGAGAACATCTCCTCAGCGAGAAAGAAGAGATGCTGCTCAGCAAGCGAGACCTGACGGGCAAGCTGGCCGTGCAGCGCATCTACCAGGAGCTCACGAGTTCGTTCAAGTTCACAGTCACCATAAACGGCGAGCGCAAGGTCATGAACGGCGAGCAAATCCGCTCACTGCGGCAAGGCACCGACTCGCGTCTGCGCGCCCGCGCCATGAAACAGTACTTTGGCAAGTACGCCGACAACAGCCTCGTCATTACCAACGTCTTCGACACGCTGCTCAAGGACCATCAGATCGAGTGCGAGCTGCGCCACGTCGACGAGCCGATGGGCTTGCGCAACCTGGAGAACGAGCTGGACGCGGAGACCGTCAACACACTGTCTGACGTCACCAGGGACAACGTCGACATCGTCGAGCGCTACTACGCCCTCAAGGCACGTCTTCTGAATGGCAAGAAGCTCACGCTGGCGGACATCTATGCGCCCATCAGCGCCAAGCCCCACACGTACACGTGGAACGACTCTAAGACCATCGTCCTGGACGCGTATGCCAAGTTCGACCAGCGGGCACACGACATCATCCAGGAGTTCTTCGACAAGAACTGGATCGACGGCCGCGCCCTGCCCAACA
>JAPLGK010000082.1 GCA_026390195.1 Caldisericota bacterium | reverse complement strand
TGGCAACGTCCCGGTAGCTTTTCGTCTGGCCAAATGGGATTTCCCGCACCGCATGCCAGACCAACCTCCGGAACTCCGTGCCTCCCGGGTTCAGGAGGACGGCAAACGTTGTCCGCTTGCCGCCGAAGTACTGGCTCAGCTCTGTGATGCACTGCTGTACGACCGACGTCACACAGGCCGCTCCCATGTCGACGTTCTCGACGAACGTCACCGACACGATGCCGCCTTCAGTGCCTGCGACCTCCAGCGCGCCGATGTCCGTGAAGAGGTATCCCTTATCCAGCGACTCCACCATACGACCCCCTGAACGACTGATCGGATGTATCGACGTCCGCGACACAGCGTCAATCCTCTACCGGCAGTTCTTTGATGCGCCGGGCAGGAACGCCGGCGTACATGCCGTTGGGAGCGCAGTCCTTGTTGACAACGGCTCCTGCCGCTATGACGCAGCCGTCTCCGATCGTCACGCCGGGCAGAATGACCGAGCGTGCCCCGATCCAGCAGCCGTCCCCGACCGTAATGGACTGGGGATGGACGCGCCCCGCCCTCTCGGTCGCCGGCCCCATGATGTGCGTCGACGTGCAGAACAGCACTTCCATGCCTATGCCGCAGTTCCTGCCGATGCGGATGGGCGCTGAGCCGTCGAAGAAGCAGCGGTAGTTGACAAACGTGTCTGCTCCGATAACGATGTCGCGGCCGGCAAAAAAGCATCCGGGCCGAATCCCGTGCGTGCTTGTCCGTATCCCATAGAGGCGCATCAATGACGCTCTGACTGGGTTCACGAGAAGTGGACTGGCTGCCAGCCAGTTGATGAAGAAGCCTCTCCACATACGGTCGGCGATGGTGATGATGACAGTCAGTCGATCTGTGCCAGCATGCTGCGCTACCATGTACAGACTCCTCGTTCGTTCTTGACGCTGCCCTTGCGTTCCCTGCCGCGAACCGGTTCCATCAATAAGCCTCCGTCAACCTCCGTCCTCGCCCTTCAGATCAGGAGAAGAACGATGAGGGCGGAATGTGCATGTCAGAATCGCAGCGGCTGCGCGGACGCCACCCGTCCACGCCTCCATGCTGCTCTTCATCACCCCGTGCCGCATCGAGACGACACTGCCCGTGAGTTCCACAACTGCGCCGGGGAGGACCGCCTTGAAGAACCGCGCCTCGCTGATACCGACGAAGTAGACGATCTGACCCAAGCAACGTGGTGTCGTCAGCATCATCAGCGAGGCAGCCTGCGCCATGGTCTCGATGATGATCACTCCGGGTGTCAGTGGAAACCCCGGGAAGTGCCCAGTGTAGAAAGAGCTGTCCTCCGGATAACTTGCCTGCGCTGCCACACGGACGCCGGGAACAACATCCGCAGGACCGTTGACGAAGAGAAATGGCTCTCTCTGGGGCAGGAGTTCACGGACCTGTTCCGGGCTGAGTCTGAGAGCACTTTGAGCCTGTACACTTGCTTCTGATACCATGTTCGTCCTCTCGTACCGGAATGACCGTCTTCCCGCGTCGAGTGTGCAGCACTGCAATTCCATTTTATCCAATTCTCTCCCCGTGACTACCATGCGACCGTAGCGACCGACGAGGGGCGCCGCAACATTGAGGACAGGTCCAGATTGCACAAGTGATGGCGACCGTTGGCGGGGATCAAGGTCTCGACGACTAACCTGCCCTCCTGGCGCTCGACGTTGAGCTGGATCTGGCCGTGTCAATGTCGAAGCACCTGCCGATGACAGCGACAAGTTCATCGTGGTCGAGAGCAACGTGTGCTTTTCTCTGGATGCAGTCCACTTCGAGTTCCCGCACGAGCACGCCGGGTACCATGCGGAGTGCCCCTGGACAGGGACGGCCAGCCACTACGACGTCATCGTGGACCGACAGACCAACCCGGATGCGGCATGGTCGTATCTCGAGCCCAAGCCGAAGGCAGAGAACATCGCCGCGTACGTGGCATTCTGGAAAGGAGTACTCATCGAGACCTCGGCAACGCAGCCTCTGCGGCGAGCTTGTCGGGATTGTAAAGGATGCCACCCTGATGGGCCCTTGCGCAGTTCGACGAGCTGGCTAGGATATGCGCTGTGTTAGATGAGAAGGTCCCGACTTTCTTTCTCCAACCACCGCACAACAACCGCGGGGGGCAAGCCCCCCGCTTCTTCATTTCCCGTCGGCACTGACCTCGCTAGCCCAGACACGCTGCGACTATGCCGGCACCGGCTCTTGTGTCCCTCCGTCAGGGCAGTTTGATACCGATCGACTTGTTCAGGTCGAAGACGTCCCAGGTGAACGAGGTCGTCTTGCCGTCCTTGATCGACTTGGTCTCCCAACGGGTGGTGCCACCTTTGAACTCTCCACTGTCGATGACCCATGCCGTTATGCTCGTGACGGCATCATCGAACGTCATGGCCATCACATACTTCTGGGTGGAGTATCCGTTGACTGTCCCACCATCTGAGCGCTTGAACCCGCTGTTCTCGTTCTTGACGGAAGAGTAGTCTTGACCGAACAGGCTGGTATAGATGCCACTCATGCCCATCATTCCCTCGGCGGTGTCGCCGGTGAAGGTATTCCATTCACCTTCTGTGCTGGTACGCATCTTCACCGTCTTGCCAACTCTGTAGAGCTCGTTGATGTCCTCTCCGGTTCCGGTGCGGAAGTACTCACGGTCCGGCTTCTCGAATGCGCCTTCCGCGATTGAGGGGTCCGTTTTGCCCTCTTCCAGTGAAGACCATTTCCAGCGATAGCTGGTGACGTTCTCCAGGATGCTCGTGTTGCCGGTTTCCTGCTCGGTGCCTGATCCGTCGTCTTCTGATGCAGTCGTCGATGTCAGCGTTAGCGTGGCGTCCTGCTCGTCGCCCTCGACGCTCAAGGACGTCGACTCGCTGCCATACCCGGAAGCCGTGCCCTCCAGTTCGTAGTCGCCGCTGGCAAGACCGGTGAAGGACGCGCCGCCCTTGCTGTCGGATGAAGCTGTGGTCTTCTTCCCTGTTCCGTCTGTGAGCGTTAGCGCGACGCCCTTGATGGCATCGCCATTGTCGTCGTCGACAGTGACACGTATGCTTCCCGTTTCTGCAGGGACTGCCTTCTTGCCGCACCCGACGACAAGCGCGAGACTCAACAGCAGTAGCAAAACGATTCCTCTCCTCATGGGCATCCTCCTCTTCCGAAATAGTCACTCAGCTCTCAGCGGTCGTACCATTGTGCCACCGTACGTGCCTTGCTGTGAGCAGTATAGCAACAAGAACCGTGTCAAGCCAGCGTCCAACCTTCCGTCGCCAGTTTGTGCTAGACTCATGGTGTTGTGTGCGTAACGCACGATTCCTGGTAAACGAGGTCGGATGAGTGATCGATGAGAAGATGAACGAGGGTTCTACTGTGGAGCGCTTCGATACCCAGGACGCGGCTCCTGTGCGGCGCATCAGTCCACGCGACACCTTTGCGGCCATGCAGTACCCGAACTACCGCATCTGGTTCGCCGGACAGCTTGTTTCCCTGTTTGGCACCTGGATGCAGGTGACGGCGCAGGGCTACCTTGTCTATCAGCTGACTAAATCAGCTGCCTTCCTCGGCTATGTTGCGTTCGCCAATGGCATCCCGGTCTGGCTGTTCATGCTCTATGCGGGTTCGGTAGCAGACCGCGTGCCCCGCAAGAGACTGATGCTCTACACCCAGTCTGCCATGATGGTGCTGGCCTTTGTCCTGGCAGTGTTGACGTTCACTGGTGCCTTGCGCCCGTGGCACATCCTGGTCCTGGCCTTTCTGCTGGGTATCGCCAACACCTTCGACTCGCCGGCACGTCTGGCCCTCGTCGACCAGCTGGTCGATGACAAGCGGCACCTGTCCAATGCCGTCGCCCTCAATGGTTCGATGTTCAACGTGGCAACGGTGCTGGGACCGGCGGCGGCGGGCGCAGTCTATGCCTTGCTCGGACCAGCCTGGTGCTTTATCATCAACGGCCTGTCATTTCTCGCGGTTATCACAGCCCTCCTGTTCATGCACCTTCGACCGGTACCGCTGTCTCCAAGGGATCAGCATCCGATGGCGGGCATCGTCGATGGGCTCAGGTATGTCTGGCGGCATGAGAACATCCGTGCCGTCATCCTCCTCGTCGGCATCACGGCCCTATTCGGTCTCTCGTTCAGTGCACTCATCCCGGCTTGGGCGATCAAGGTTCTGCATGGTACCTCCACGACAGGCGCAACCATCAACGGCCTGCTCCAGTCTGCACGGGGCGTTGGTGCCCTGATGGCAGCGCTGACCATCGCCACCATCAGCCACCTGAAGGTCAAGGGACGCATTGCCACGTTCGGTACATTCGCTTATCCACTCGCTCTTCTGGCCTTTGCAGCCATTCGCTCTACGGCGCCTGCAATGCTTCTCATGGCCCTGGTCGGCTTTGCCAGCATCTTGGTTGTCAATCTCTGCAACGTCCTCGTCCAGTCGCAGGTTGCAGATTCGCTGCGCGGGCGCGTCAGCGCCGTCTACAGCTTGGTGTTCTTTGGCGTAATGCCTATTGGCTCGCTTCTCATCGGCTGGCTGGCGCAGTGGACAAATGAGCCCATGGCCATCATTGTGAGCGCCTGTGCGGCATTGACGGGTGCAGTTCTCATCTGGACGGTTGTCCCGCGTCTCAGGGCAATGCCATGAACGACATGCCTGCCCAGGATCGTCATCAGGAGGACGACATGGAAGAACACATCGGCTCGGCAGCACTGCTCGGTCATGGACACACTGCAGACGTCTATGTCTGGAAGGAAGACAGTGTCCTCAAGCTCTTTGTCCCGGGGTTTCCTTCGCGTCTCATCGATCAGGAAATGGAGGGGACATGGGCAGCCAACGCCGCCGGTATCCCTTCGCCCGAGTTCAGGAGTGTCGTCACTGTGGACGGCCGACGAGGGTTGGTGCTGGAACGGCTGACAGGACTCAGTATGCTCACTCTTCTCGGCCGTGAGCCTGCGCGGGTAGCATATTATGCCGGCCTCTTCGCCGAACTGCAGGCCCGTATGAACGACTGTCATGCGCCAGGACTCACTTCTCGCCGTGAGGACCTGGCGCGGCGCATCGCCCGGGCCCGCATAGTCGCACGCGTCAAGGGCGATGCCCTGGCCACCCTCGAACGGCTCCCCGACGGAGACAGCCTGTGCCACTGCGACTTTCACCCGGACAACGTGCTCATGACACCCAAAGGCCCTTCGCTCATCGACTGGTCGTTTACCTCACGTGGAACACCCGCGTCCGACGCCGCACAAACGGCGCTCCTGCTCCGGATAGCGCATGCCCCGTCCGGGTCCTTTCGCGTACCATGGGTCGAGCGCGAAGCAAAGGACCGGTTCTACAGAGTATGGTTGAAGCGCTATCGCGAGCTGCAGCCTGACGCAGCACGCACCATGTGGGGGTGGCTGCTGCCGGTGACCGTCGCGCGGCTCGCGGATGAGATCCCTCAAGAGCGGCCTCGCCTGATGGCTCTCATCGAGGAACTTCAGCAGAAGCACTGACAGCACGACGGTGCTCTCGTTGATTGCTTTTCGCCCGTGGCTTGGTACAATGACAGACCATTCTCTATCAGTACTTTCGGGACAGACCGGCGGACAGTGAGATTGGGGCGCCACCCCGCATGGAGGTACTATGGAGAAACTCGATGTGATCCTGCTCATTGGTCGACCCGCTGCAGGCAAGAGTGAAGCGATCGATTTTCTGAAGCAGCTGCCCGAGGAAAAGCGACTTCAGGAGTATCATATTGCCCCATTTGAGGAGCTGGACGACTTTCTCTACGTCTGGCAGACCTTTGAGAATGACAACATCCGCGAACACATGGGACTGCCGCGGCGCGATACGGACGCCAACCTGCACTTTCTGGACGACCGCATCTGGGACTTCTTCATCGAACGCATCGATCTGGATTTCCGCAAAAAGCTGGCGCGGGATCCGCTGCTTCTCGAACACCACACGGTCATCATGGAGTTTGCTCGCGGCGGGGAAAACGGCTTTGCGAATGCCTTCCAGCATCTGTCGGATGATGTGCTCGGCTGCGCCGCCATCCTGTACGTCGACGTCTCATTTGAGGAGTCCCGGCGCAAGAACCGCAGGCGCTATCGCCCCGAACAGGCCGACTCCATCCTGTATCATTCGCTCGAAGACGCCAAGATGGAGCGATACTACAGGGACAACGACTGGGCGCGTCTGTCCGGAGGCCACGACGAGGGATTCATCACAGTCAAAGGGCACGAGGTACCCTTTGCCGTGTTTCACAACGAACCGGAGAAGACTCTCGACCTTGACCTTCTTGGCGCTGCCCTGCGCGATGCGACCGGCCGGCTTGTCAAGCTCTTCATACGCAAGGGTTGAACAAGCCTCCGAGGGTGCTAGACTCAAGAGTTGGTTTCTATACGTGTTTCCGTGCCCGACATGAGGATTCTCTGACAAGAGGAGTGCAACATGGCTGCATTTGATATGACCGTTCACGAAGACGTCCTGGCGACAACCGTCATACTGGCTCGGGACCGCAATATCATCATCCCTACCTTCGCACAGCAGAAAGACCCGTCGCTTGTCCCGGACAAGGTCAAGGCCAAGCTCAAGGGAGTCGGCCTCTGGGACGTCAATCCCATCAACCTGTTCCGCATCACGTGGCACAACGACGTGAAAACGGGCCTGTACGGCGACGTGAACTACATCGAGCTCCCAGGATCCATCACTGGTGTCAAGGCTCGTGTCGTGGGCATCGTCGGCAAGTATTTCCCGACCGGCACACACAAGGTCGGGGCTGCATTTGGATGTCTCGTCCCACGACTCGTGACCGGGCAGTTCGACCCCACCCGGCAGGCGGCCGTGTGGCCTTCCACGGGCAACTACTGCCGCGGTGGAGCCTTCGACTGCGCCCTGCTGGCCACGGATGCTGTCGCCATCCTCCCGGAGGGGATGAGCAAGGAACGCTTCGACTGGCTGCGTGAGATCGGAACCAAGGAGGTCATCGGCACTCCTGGAACCGAGTCCAACGTCAAGGAGATTTACGACAAGGTGCACGAACTGAAGACCTCCCGTGGGGATGGCATCGTCGTGTTCAACCAGTTCGAGGAGTTCGGCAACGCACTGTGGCACTACGACATGACCGGTTCGGCATTCGAGCAGGTCTTCGACGCCATTAAGGGTCCGAGATCGCGTATGGCGGGCTATGTCTCCGCCACTGGCTCTGCCGGGACCATCAGTGCCGGCGAGTACCTGAAGAAGGTCTATCCATACAGCCATATTGCGGCCGTCGAGGCCCTCCAGTGTCCCACCCTCTACGCAAACGGATTTGGCGCTCACCGCATCGAGGGTATCGGCGACAAGCATGTTCCCTGGATCCACAACGTCCGCAACACCGACGCCGTGGCCGCCATCGACGACGAGTATCCGATGCACCTGCTTCGCCTCTTCAATGAGGACGCGGGCAAGGCCTATCTGGAGAAGAAGGGTGTCCCGCGCGAGCTCATCGAGCGGCTCAACCTGATGGGCATCTCCTCTCTGGCCAACATGGTCGCGGCCATCAAGATGGCCAAGTACGAGGAGATGGACGAAAACGACGTCGTCTTCACCGTGTTCACGGATTCCGCCGACCTGTATCTGTCACGCATCGAAGAACTGCGCGCCGAGTATGGCCCGTATACCGAGATGAACGCGGCGCTCGACTACGCGAAGTACCTCGAGGGCGTTCTGACAGACTGGTACCGCGAGCTCAACTATCGCGACCGCAAGCAACTGCACAACCTCAAGTACTTCACCTGGGTCGAGCAGCAGGGCAAGACTGCGGAGGAGCTGCGCGAACTGTGGGAGCCGGAGTTCTGGAACCAGATCTGGACTGCTGCTCCAGCGTTCGACAGACTTATCGACCAGTTCAACGAGAGGACGGGGCTGCTGGCCAAGCTGTAGAGTGGTCCGTTCCGACCGATCTGCCCTGGTGCCGAACCTCCACCAAACGCTCCGGCATAAACCGTCGGGGCGTTTGCGCATGTTCTTTCTGACCTCGGCTTTTCCCCACAGCCGCTGTTGATTATGTGGAAAACTAGTGCAATCACGTACGGTCGTGCGGTGGACAATCTGTCAGGAACTGTGGAAAACCCCCACAAGGCCGGGTTTCAGGTCACCGTTCTGAACTCCGCATCCCAGGCTCATTCCAGTGAAACATGCTCGTGGTGGAGCCAAATGGATCGAAAATGTGTGAGGATACGGCACATTGTCCGAAATCGTCTGTCACAGCCACTCTTCGCGATGTGATTCCTGACATCCGCTCCTGAAGCCACTTTACAGGTTTCCAACACAGGACAGACGGGAAAAAGGAAAAACCGCCCACTGCAAAAAAGCAGGCGGTCGGGAATCCCAAGGGAAACAGAGGTTACGCTTTTTTGTCGTCGACGGTTTGCAGGATGACTCCCTGGGCCGAAATGTCGAGAACGAACGTCTCGGCCTCTCCATCTAGCTCGATCATCGCCTTCTCCATCGCCTTGGCAACCTTCTCCGCCTTGCCGGGCTCAGCGAGAGCGGCGATGCTGGGTCCGGCTCCCGACAGGAAACTGCCATAGGCTCCGGCCCGGTCGGCAGCACGTGACACTTCGCGGAATCCAGTGACAAGCTTCTCGCGGTAGTGCTGGTGGAGACGGTCATGGAGCGCGAAAGACAGGAGGTCATAATTGCCACTGAAGATGCAGGCAGACAGCATCGAGGCGCGACCGATGTTGAAGACTGCATCTCTACGTGAATACATGTCCGGAAGACACGCTCGGGCCTTCTTGGTCGACAGGAAGCTGGACGGAACCGTGACGACGACCTTGAGGTTCTGGGGAATGACCTTCATGTAGGCCACCTCGCTCTTGTCGCTCGCAGCGATGGTGAACCCGCCGACCAGTGATGCGGTGACGTTGTCGGGGTGTCCCTCGATGGCGATAGCGTACTTGAGGACTTTGCCGGTATCGAACCGCGTGTTCATCATGACCTCGAAGCATGATAGAAGCCCCACAATAGCGCTGGCACTTGATCCCAGACCGCGCGTCAGAGGAATGCCGGTGTGAACCTTGATGCTCAGCGGTGGCAGGTGCACCGATTCGGCACGCTCGAAGTAGTCCATGACCTCGTTGACGAATTTGAAACCCTTTTCGTTGAGGACATCGGCACCCATGCCTTCGAAGTGGACGCTCCACTTCTCTCCCGGAGAAAGCACCTCGACAGTATACGTACTGCGCATTTCGAGGGCTAGCCCAAAAACATCGAACCCTGGCCCCAGGTTGGCGGTGCTTGCAGGAACGCTGACTGTTACCTTATTGATCACGTTCTCTTCCCCCGGCGCAACTGCAATTCCTCGATGCAGGTGTTGGCAGCGCGCGAACTATCGCAAAACGAACTACTTCACACATTTTACCACGTCCCATGCAATTGCAAGTCTTACTGTGAATGATCCAGCCAAGGCTTGACCCGCGTACTCCGGGACGTAGACTGACGTGGAGGTACATGACACCATGACACATGAGCAGCTCACCTACCTTGGTCATTCGGCTTTCCTGATCACCACGCCGGCCGGCGACATCCTCATCGACCCGTTCCTCTCGGGCAACCCTTCGGCATCCATCGGTCCTGACGATGTCCATCCCAACTACATCCTCGTGACGCACCGCCATTCCGATCACCTGGGCGATACCATCGCCACCTCCAGGCACACCGGGGCAACAGTCATCGGCCCGGCAGAACTCGTCACCTACCTTGCAGGCAAGGGTGTCTCAAACGTTTATCCCATGCACATCGGCGGAAATCACGCCTTTCCATTCGGTGAACTCTTCCTGACCCAGGCCCTGCATGGCTCCTCGGTGACCGAGAACGGCCACCTCATCTACACGGGGAATCCCTGTGGCTTTGTCGTCAAGACCGGAGAGCGGACAATCTACCATGCCGGTGACACTGGCGTGTTTCTCGACATGGAGCTCATCGGCCGCCTTCACCCACTGGACATCGCGCTTCTCCCCATCGGCGGCAATTTCACGATGGGCATCGACGACGCCGTAGAAGCGGTCAAGATGCTTACACCACGCACCGTGATCCCCATGCACTACGGCACCTTCCCCGTCATCGCCGTCGACCCACAACTTTTCCGGAAGAAGGTGGAGTCCTCGACGAGCACCCGTTGCACAGTCCTGGAACCCGGACAGACGTTCTGAATCAGGGGGCGTCAGGAACCAGGATTCACCCTCGCGCGTTGACAGCGGGGGTCTGGCCGATACACTCTTCTCCATGAGAGATCAGAGTCGTACCCCATTTTTCGATGCTGTCCAGTCATACATCGGCAAGCACCGCGCCGGTCTCCACATGCCGGGACACATGGCAGGCCAGGGCATTCATCCCCGCCTAAAGGAGTTCTGGGGCGAGAATGTGTTCCTTTCCGACCTGACGGAGGTCGAAGGACTCGACTACCTCCATCGCCCCATCGGCGTCGTCAAGGAAGCACAGGAACTAGCTGCTGAAGCCTACGGCGCTATCGAATCATTCTTCCTCGTCAACGGTTCGACGGTCGGAAACCAGGCAATGATCCTGTCGACCTGCGACCCCTACGACCGCGTCATCGTGCAGCGCAATTCCCACCGCTCGATGTACGGAGCGCTCATCCTGAACGAATTGCGTCCCATCTACCTTGAGGCCGAAGAAGACCGCCTGCTGCAGTTCCAGACGTTCCCATCCAAGAAAACGTTCGCGCGCGTGCTCCGCGATCATCCTGAAGCCAAGACCGTCTTCGTGACCAATCCCAACTACTTCGGCATCAGCTCGGACATCGACTACTATGTTCAGAAAGCGCACGCCACAGGACGTCGTATCCTGGTCGACGAAGCCCACGGGTCGCACTTCCATTTCCACCCGGACCTTCCCAAGAGCGCTGTCGATGCGGGCGCCGACATGGTCGTCCAGAGCACGCACAAGACACTCTCTGGCCTCACTCAGACGTCCATGCTGCATCTGAGCTCACGGCGCGTGGACAAGGAACTGGTACGAGCCACTCTCACCATGCTGGAGAGCTCGTCGCCCTCGTACATCCTCATGACGGCCCTCGACGTCGCCCGTATGCAGATGGCGACAAACGGTCACGACCTGCTTCAGCGGGCGATCGACCTCGCAGAGGATGCTCGCCGGCGCATCAACAACATCGAGGGACTCTTTGCCCCAGGCAGGGAACGCGCTCACTCCGACGCCATCTATGATGTCGACCTCACCAAGTTGACTGTCCATGTGTCGAGGCTGGGACTGACTGGATTCCAGGTTGAAGAGGTCCTCAACAGAGACTACAACGTCGAAATCGAGTTGTCTGATCTTGAGAACATTCTGGCATTCGTCACGATCGGGACTCCCAAGGAAGCAGTGGAAATTCTCATCAAGGCGCTCGAGGATATCTCCCGCAAACGCCACGGCAAGACCTCGACCATCACTCCTCCGCCACCCATCCCCAGTATTCCCGAGATGGTCCTCTTCCCGTTCGAGGCATACTATGCCAAGAGGGAGCGCGTCCGCATGGAAGACTCCGTCGGACGCATTATTGCGGAGCTCGTGACTCCCTATCCGCCCGGCATCCCGATCACGGTCCCCGGGGAAGTCATGACGCACGAGTGCGTCGACTACATGGTGTTCATGCGCGACCACGGTGCCGACCTGCAGGGAATCATCGACAAGACGGCCAGGTACGTGCAGGTCGTCAAGGAGCGCTGATCGGTCACTGGACCTGTCCGTTGCCTCTCATGAAAACGCCCTGACCAGTAAGTCAGGGCGTTTGACATCTCTGAGGACAGGCAAGGTCAGACAGGGTACGGCGGAGGGATCCGGATGAACTCGGCCTTCTCGCGCAACTCCGCAGTCGAGCGCGCGCCGAAATAGCTGAGACTCTCGCGCACCTGCGTTGCAACGTGCGCCATGACCTGGGAAGCAGTGTCCGGCGTCAGGGTATTGAGG
This sequence comes from Caldisericota bacterium, assembly GCA_026390195.1. GTDB lineage: Bacteria > Caldisericota > Caldisericia > Cryosericales > Cryosericaceae > Cryosericum. The sequence continues at coordinate 3,777 of JAPLGK010000082.1, read as the reverse complement.
GCGACGGCTGCGGCCGCAGCAGCAAGAGCCTTGACGACACTTGCGGCAGAGCGCACACCCATGTTGCAGATGATTGGCCTCCCCTAGAGGGATGCGACCTCCTCGACCTGCATGAGAGCGGACAGTTCGGGAACCCCGACGCCGGACAGTTCCGTCGCCTCTGCAAAGGAACTGAACCCGCTGCCGACGACGATGTCCGCGCCGGCATCGATGACATCTTTGGCTCCGGCGCGTGTCTGAACATTGCCAACCATGGGTGGCAGTCAGTCATGCTCCGCTTTCACCGCCTGGATCTGGCGAGAAATCGTAAGGCGATCAGCATGCGGCACGTCCACGACAGTGATATCCGTTCAGACTTCTGCAAGTGAAGCTATCCATTCCAGCACGCCCTCCCGTTCGAGATCGACAAGGGCGCCGACCACCGGGCGGCCCTTGAGGTCGCAGGCCGCCTCGTCATCCTTGCACATGAGCTCCTTGACCTTGCGCACCTCATGCGCCTGGTCCTTGACACTCCCGCACAGGGGCATGATGCCGATGCCGCCCGCGCGACGGTTGAAGCCAGACGATAGTCAGCCACAGGCTGACGCGCCGAGGTGACAAAGAGTGAACGCAGCACGACGTTGGTCGAGAGCCTCGATTCGAGGCTAGCATCAGATGCTCCGGCCTCGCTTTGGCAGGGCAGAAGCATGACGTCGTCAAAGAACAGGCCTTCCCGAAGTCCCGGCATCCCGCCCTCCTACTTCCGGCTCCAGAGGCCGAAGAACCCACGGCGTTGTGACTGCTCCCGTTCCACATCCTGAGGAACGGCTGGAGCCTCCACCTCGGCGGCGAGCCCGGCTTCCATGAATCCGTAGAGCGCTTTCGACACAGCGACGCTGCCCTTGCCAGTCTTCCTGGCGATCTCACGCATCGATGCCTTGCCATCCAAGCTTGCCATCACCTGCCACTGCTCTCTGGTAAGGGTCAAGTCCTTTCTGGCACCGTCCGCCCGCAGCGCATAGATCGCATCCAGGGAACCGAGTCGCCGGCGCATCGAATTCCACTCGTCGAGAGCGGCCGTCACCTGAAGGACGATGTCCGCAACCGGCACGGACTGGTCCTGGGTCTTCGCTGTCTCGCTACCCGCAAAAGAGAAACTCCCCTCCCGGAGACTGAACAAGTCGACAAGTGAGCTGTATGCCGTACCGGCACCAACCTCGACACAGACGATTCGCGAATCCTCGATGTAGATCGTCGCCTCGACGCGTCCACCGAAGATCGACGTCCCCTTGAGATTGAGGCGGCCGGTCCCCTTGCCTTGCACAATCGTCTGGAGGACTTCGTCCACCTGGCAGTTGCCGAACTTGCCCTCAAGCATCCTTGACCCCCAGTTCCACAGCGTATGACGCATGTTCATTGTACTGTGGTGCGCGGCATTTTACAACGTTCGCGTTGCATCCTCGGGGGCCTCCGGTATACTGGGAGAGTGTCCACACTCGTGCGAAATATCCTGCATATCTTCCTCATCACCATCATCCCGGGCGTCGAGGTCCGCGGCGCGCTGCCGTATGCCATCGGCGTGCTCAAGATGCCTGTGTGGGAGGCGCTGCTGGTCGCGACGCTTGCGAACCTATGCATCGCTCCAATGTTCTACCTGCTAGAGAAACCGGTCCTTGCGGTCGCCTCGCGTTCGAAATGGTTTCGACACTACCGGGGCCGTCTCGCTGTGCGCAGCAGGTCCACGCTGGCAAAATACGGGCTCTTCGTTGGCCTCATCCTGTTCGTGGCCATCCCGCTGCCAGGGACCGGCGCCTACACCGGATGCCTCATCGCCGAGATCATGCGCATGAAGAAGCCCCTTGCGATCGCATGCATCTCGCTAGGCGTCCTGGGGGCGTGCGCGATTGTCTTTCTCGCGTCGGTCGGAGTTATCAAGGGCATCCTGGCGAAGTGGCTCTGAACATCGGGTTGTTCCACGTGGAACAGTGACCGGAGGACCGCATGGATAGTACTGGAAAGCTCGATTCGATGCAGCTTCTTCCTGTCGTACGGCAGTCAATGGGGGCCTTCGCTACTGCATTGCCTCTCAGGGAGAGACTGGCGATATGCACCGACACGTTCTGCGTGGGGCTGGTATCGTTTCTGACCCTGCTTGCCAAGACCAATGAGGTCACAAATTTGACATCTGACGCCGATCCCAAGCACCTGCTGGCGACACACATCCGCGACTCGCTTGCGCCCTTGCTGGTGGGTCTCGAGGCCCCACACTCGCTCCTCGACATTGGGACGGGGGGAGGCTTCCCAGCTGTTCCCCTCGCACTCGCCTGGCCGACAACGGCGGTAACGATGTCGGAATCGATTGGCAAGAAGGCCCATTTCCTGGAGAGCCTGGTCGACAGCGTGCCCCTTCCCAGGGGACGGGTCATCCACGGACGGGTCGAAGACCATGCGAGCGCCCTACCCGAACGAGCCTTCGATATGATCACCGCCAGGGGCGTCGCCCATATCGCGACAGTTCTTCAGTATGCTCTTCCTCTCCTTGCGAGGAACGGAAGACTCGTGCTGTGGAAAGGAGAACGGGGTCTCGCCGAACTCCAGGACCCGCCGTTCGTGGCTACGCTGCATCGCGTCCACTGTACTGCGACGGTTCTTGACTATGCCCTGCCTGGTGTTGAACGCAATTCCAAGCTCGTCATACTGCAGGTGACCCCGACCCCCACCGGCCGGTCGTCCAGGAGGAACGGTTCGTGAGAATCATCGCCATTGCCAATCAGAAGGGCGGTGTGGGCAAGACGACTACCGCACTGTCGCTCGCCGCATCGCTCGCCGAGCTCAACCATCACGTCCTGCTTGTCGACTTTGACCCGCAGGCTAACGCAACCACAGGCCTTGGGTTCAACGCAGCGGAACTCACGTCCAACGTCTACACGTGCCTGTTGTCCGGCGATCCGATCGAGAATGCCATCCGGCCCAGCCACGAACGCAACCTCTCGCTGGTCCCTTCGTCGATCAACCTGGCAGGCGCCGAGCTGGAACTAGCTGGCATGGATCGCCGCGAGTACGCCCTTCAGAGCCGCTTGGCTTCCCTAGACGGGTCCTGGGACTACATCATCATCGACAGCCCTCCGTCGCTGGGGCTTCTGACCCTCAACACGCTGACAGCGGCGCATGAAGTCATTGTCCCTATCCAGAGCGAGTACTATGCGCTGGAAGGGTTGACGAACCTGCTGCGGACGCTCAGCCTGGTCAAGCAGCGTCTAAACCCGAACCTTGCCTTGCTGGGCATCTTGGTAACCATGTTCGACAAACGGACCATCCTGTCCGCACAGGTCAAGGATGAACTCGTCAAGCACTTCGGAGAGACCGTCTTCACCGCCGTCATCCCCAGGAGCATACGCATGAGCGAAGCGCCTGGCTATGGCAAGACCATCCTGGAATACGACACGCTTTCCACCGGTGCCGAGGCGTACCGGCAGCTCGCCAAGGAGGTAGAATACCGTGAACAACAGTAGGCGTCTTGGACGAGGACTTGATGCTCTCTTCGCCAACGAATCGACGCAGCCCACCTTGTCGGGTGACAAGGGGGTCCGCATGCTTCGCTCTGACCAGATCGTCCCTTCGCCGCTGCAGCCACGCCGCCGCTTCGATGAGGAATCACTCGCAACGCTGCGCGAGAGCATCCGCAAACACGGCATCCTCGAACCCATCATCGTGCGCCCACGGGACGGCCGGTTCGAGATCGTCGCCGGGGAACGCCGCTTCCAGGCTGCCATTCAGGTTGGCTTGGAAGAACTTCCT
>JAPLGK010000049.1 GCA_026390195.1 Caldisericota bacterium | reverse complement strand
GATGTCGATGCATCCGATTGGTCGTTCAGGGGGCCGTATGATGGAGCAACTGGATAAGGGATACCTCTTCACGGACATGGGCGCACTGGAGGTCGCAGGCACTGAACATGGCATCGTGTCGGTGACGTTCGTCGAGAACGTCGACACAGGAGCGGCCTGCGTGACCTCGGTTGTACAGCAGTGTATGACCGAGCTGAGCCAGTACTTCGGCGGCAGGCGGACGACGTTTGCCGTCCTCCTGAACCCCGGAGGCACCGACTTCCGAAGGCTGGTCTGGCATGCGTTGCGGAAGATCCCGTTTGGCCAGACGAAAAGCTACCGGGACATTGCCATAGCGATCGACCATCCTAGGTCGGCACATGCGGTGGGCGGAGCAGCAAGGCGCAACCCCATCGCCATTATCGTTCCCTGTCATCGCGTCATCGGCAGCGACGGCTCGCTCACTGGCTACGCGGGCGGTCTCGACCGCAAGAGGTGGCTACTGGAGCACGAGCAGAGGGTTCTGGCCGCTAGAGGCTGAGCACTTCCCGCAGAGGGCTGACGTGTACGCCGGCCTCGTCCAGTGCACGATGGACGGTCTCCAGGATACGGCGCGCAGCCGAATTGTCCCCGTGAACACAGACGGAGTCGGCACGTATCGTGACGACCTCTCCCTGTAGAGTCTCGACGGTTTCCTCGGTCACCATCCTGACGACGCGAGTGGCGATAGCCTCCGGGTCGTGCAGGATGGAGCCCTCATGGGAGCGAGCGACCAGCGAACCATCTGCTTGGTAGGCACGGTCGGCAAAAGCCTCGGCGGCAAAAGGGACGCCTGTTGTACGGGCAGCAGCCTCGTGCTGTGACAGGGGCAGTCCAAGCAGGATCAGGGCAGGGGCTGCATCCCGGGTAGCTCGCGCAAGAGCGCGGGCGAGATCCGGGTCCCTGGCCGACTGGTTGTACAACGCTCCGTGCGCTTTGACATGGCACAGAGGGACTCCTTCGGCACGGCAGACGGCCGCCAAAGCTCCAATCTGGTACAGGCAGAAGGCATAGACTTCATCGGGGGTACACGTCATGGCGCGGCGCCCGAATCCAACCAGATCCGGATACCCCGGATGTGCTCCGACAGCAACGCCGCGGTCATGTGCTGCCCTCACCGTCGCCAGCATGACCTGTGGGTCGCCTGCGTGAAAGCCGCAGGCGACATTGGCGCTGGTGATATGGTTCAGGACATGTGCGTCATCGCCAAGTGTCCACACCCCGAAGCTTTCACCTGCGTCGCTATTGAGATCAACTGCCATGCTCATGGTCCACCTCCAGAGGAGTCACGTCCTGCCATTCAACCACGTGCCGTATGCCGTTCACGGTCACATGCAGTGTACCACCTGCGCGGCACTGGCGCCAGACGGCCTGCAGGCGGATCAATTCCTTCCTTGCAGAGGATTGCTGCTCAAGCATCTCCCGTGCGTCATCAAGGGAACACATGCGAAAGCGGACGCTGTCACCCGGTCGACGCTGCGCCAGCCACCCGAGGGCTGCCGAGGCGACGACGAACGGCTTGACATATCCCCCCGTCGTCTGGCGGTCCGCCAGCATGACGATGGGCACACCCGAGCCCGTCACTTCGACAGCCCCCTCGGGGATGACCTCCGAGATGACGTCCGCACTGCCCTCCAGGTCCAGCCGTGGCCCCTCCAGCCGGCAACCCATGCGGTCGCTGGCACTACTCACAGTCCACGTCGTGTTCAGGAATGCCTGTCGTGCGCCGGGCGTCAGCGCGTCGGTCTGTGGACCCGGCAGGACCGGAACCGGTGCTTCCACGACATACGGCGGTCGCAACCCGACCAGGCAGGAGAACCCATCGAGACGCTCTGCCTGTGGTATCAGGGGGCGCAGATGCAGACGGTCTCCCGTACGCAGTGCTCGTCCCTTGAATCCTCCCAGTGCAGCCCGCAGCAGTGTCGAACGGCTGCCCAGTACGTCCGGAACGTCGATACCGCCCGCGGCACACAGCCAGGCACGGCACCCGGCTCCGGGCGAACCGGCCATGGAGAGGACGCTGCCGGCTCGTATTAGGACCGTGGTCCATGCCGGGATATCGTGCCCGTCGACTTGGAGGCCCATGTCGGCTCCCGTCACAGCCACCAGCGCGTCTGTCGTGAACGCCAGATGTGGGCCGGATAGCGTGATTTCCAGGGCAGCAGCCCCTTCCTCGTTTCCAACCAGAAGGTTCCCGAGCGCCAGTGCCTGCCGGTCCATGGCCCCCGAAACGGGGACCCCCATATTCTGCAGGCCCCAGCGGCCGTCATCCTGTACCGTGGTCAACATGCCGGGCTCGAGCACGTCGCATCCATTAGCCTCCTGCTCTGCAACATTGTGTATCCGTGGATAACGCACAGATTCATTCGACTGCTTGTGTTTGAATTCCTCGAGGCTGATGGGAGAGAAGCGGACGACGTCACCTGCCTGCACCAGCGAGGGCTGCTCACGCGACGGGTCGAACAAGGTGAGCGGCGTACGGCCGATGATGTTCCAGCCTCCCGGGCTGGACACCGGGTAGACGCCCGTCTGCGCGCCCGCGACGCCCACACTCCCTGCCGGGACGGTGGCCCGCGGAGTTGCCAGGCGGGGCGTCGCCAGTTGCGGGTCGAGGCCCATGAGGTATGGGAAGCCAGGCAAGAACCCCAGCATGGAGCACTGGTAGCCAACTGCGACGTGTCGCTTCACCACCTCCTGCTGGCTGAATCCAGAATGCCGGCAGACGATCTCCATGTCTGGACCGTATGCGCCGCCATAGCAGACTGGGATCGTAACGGTCCTAGACTGGACGGGCGAGGCGGCCGTAACGCTTCTTGCGGCAGCGGACACAAGTCCTTCGACCTCTCCCGGTGAGGCGTGCAGCGGCTGGACTATCAGCCCCAGCGAACAGTATCCCGGCACCGTTTCGACCAGCCAGGCAGGATCCAGCGCCTCCGTGGCGCGTTGGAGTGCATGGACGCGTGCACTGGTCGAGGGGGAGACGTCGTTTCCCACCACGACCAGCCAGCAGCCGTCTCCCTCCTGAACAATCCGTATCTGGTCCATCATGACACTATCATACAGCACTTCCAGGTTCTGGCGACGCAGTGCATCGGCTGATCTTCTGGGGTGTCATTCCCGCGCAGGCGCGAATTCAGTTCTGCACCGACGAGTGGGTCCCCGCCTCGGCGAGGATGACAGTACGACAAGGAATTGCGTCGTCCGTCATTCCTGCGCATGTGGGAATCCATGCGTTGCACAGGCACAAGTACCTTCGGATTGGGGAAACTGACGCCCATGGGCCTCGATGCGTTCGCGTGTGTCGCCACGTTCCCCCTGCCACTGCTGCGGTATGATGCAGTCAGCGGAGAGGGGGTGTCAGATGATGCCGCGGGTCATCATACACAATGCAGTGAGCGCGAATGGACGTATCGACTGGTTTGAAGCCGACATCGGGGTTTTCTACGACCTCGCGGGGAAATGGCACAAGGACTGCGCAATGGTCGGTGCGGGAACCGTGGTAGTGGCTCCTGAATCGGCGGTACGGGACAAAGGCCCCCGGGAACCGCGGATCGCCCTCCCGACCGACACGGGTCCGCTGCTTGAAGACGTGGCTGGCGACGCCCTACTGGCGAGGGGGTGTGGCAATCTGCTCAGACAGCACGCCGGATGAGTATCTGCTTTACCTAGCCAAGGTGGGGGTCGACTTCATCGTTGCCGGACCCGACAAGGTCGACATGAGGGCCGCACTGGAAGAACTGAACGCACGCTGCGGCATCCAGACCGTGCGCGTCGACCCAGGTGGCATCCTGAACGGGGTGCTCCTCCGGGTCGGGCTCGTCGATGAGGTCAGCATCCGCGTGCATCCGCGCTGGTGGGCGGGACGTCGGAGCGCTCCATGTTCCGCGCGCCGGACCTGGCGTCTCCCAAAGGCGTCATTCCCCTCACACTTGTCAGCGCCGAGACAATTGGTGGGGACCTGGTGTGGCTGCGCTACAAGGTTGCCGGCAGGAGGAAGAAGGCTCCCCATAGGACCTGAAGCAGGCCACGGCAGAGTTGTGCGCATCGCGGCCACTTGCTTGACTCGGGGCGCGTTTCCTCTATACCTGAGACAGATGAACGCGTGAGACGAATGCCCATCATGGGCATCAGGGTCGGATAAAGGGAATCCTGGTGGTCTGAATCGGGTACGCTGGAGGTTCTGCACGGTTGTCACAAGGGGGTCTGTCATGGTCACCCGCATACCGGCACAGGAACGCCATTTTGTCGACCTGTCATGGATCCAGGCCTATTGGCTCTTCTCATACGGCGAGTGGTATGTGCCAGGCAACGTGCGCTTGGGCAAGCTGCGCGTCTTCAACGACGACCTGATGCAGCCGAGGGAAGGCTTCGGGATGCATCCCCATGAGGAGCTGGAGATGGTCACGATCATGCTGGCGGGGCAACTGACCATCACCGACGATGCAGGGGAGCGCACGATTGTCCATGCAGGCGAGGTACACCGCATATCCGCGGGCACGGGGACACTGCACACGGAGAAGAACGAGTCGAGTGACACAGCCCGGTAATATCAGATCTGGATCTTTCCGGACGAGCCTGGGCTGACACCATCGCACGAGGAGAAGGTCTTCACGCAGATGTCGCGGCAGGACCAGTTGCTGACGGTGGCCTCAGGCAAGCGGCAGCCCGGTGCGGTGATGCTGCATGCCGACGCCTCCGTCTCACTGTCGACGTTTTCTCCAGCCTTTGCGCTTGAGTACCCCATCACAGGCGACCGTTGTGTGCTGCTGTATGTGACGTCAGGATCCATTTCACTCAACGGCACCCTATTTGAGCAAGGAGACCAAGGACGAGTGACCGGGGAGGCCAAAGCGCTTTCCCTTGCGTCGGCGACGGGAGGGAGCTTCGTCCTCGTGGACGTCTCTGCCTGACCCTCATTCCGTCTCTGTTGACGGCGGGGATGACGACGCTCGTCCACTTGTCGCAGAGCCGGCTGTACTCCCCGGAACACACAGTCGATTCCGGCATCACGAAGGTTGATCTGGTTCGCCTGCACGTCAAGTCAGTGTGAGCAGAGGAGCGCAAGGAGGATCATCATCAGTCTGATTGAGAACTTGGCACCGCTCGTGGCGCTGAGCGTGGTGTCCGGACTCATCGGACAGCTTTGGTACCTGGATCAGTATGAGTCGCTGCTGCAGTGTTTTCTGTTCGGTAGTGCGGCTGTCGTGGGCATGCTGGTCCCGCTGACTCTGGTGCCTGGGCTGATCAATAGGGCCATTCCGTCGTGATCAGCCTGTGCGTCCTGTTCTTCGGCCCCCTGGCGGTTGTCGCCGGCTGGTATCTCTTCCTGCACCCGCACTGAGGATCGGTCCACCGAAACCGACCGCGTCTGCGAACAGCGTCTCCATCATCGGGCTTGACTTCCGCTTTCATCTGGCGACAATAAGACCAACCGGTCGGTTTGTGCAAGACCGAACCGTTGGGGGTTACCGTGAAACAGGAAGAACGTTCGCAGGAAACACAAAGCCGCATCCTTGCGGCCGCCGAGCAGAGTTTTGCTGAGCACGGCTACGATGTGACCAGCGTCGACAGCATCTGTCGCGCCGCCGGTGTCAGCAAGGGCGCATTCTATCATCATTTTCCCAGCAAGGGGTCGGTGTTTGTGGCACTGCTCAATGCCTGGCTGACAGACCTCGACCGGCAGTTCGTTGCAGCGCAGACCGGCGGTGAATCCGTGCCCCAGCAGGTTGCTGCGATGGCGGCAGGGGTGAACGAGATCTACCACGTCGCCGGCACCAAGTGGAGCATCCTGCTCGAATTCTGGGCCAAGTCCAAGGCAGATCCTAAGGTGGCACACAGCACCGTCGATATGATTCGAAGATACCAGGGGTTCTTCCAACAGGTGCTGGAGCGCGGTGTGTCTGAAGGAAGTCTGCAGGTAAATGATTCAAACCTGGCGGCGACCCTCATGCTCAGCGTCGTGCTGGGGCTGCTGCTCCAGGGAATCCTGGATCCCGAAGGCCAGGACTGGGGGACGCTCATGCAGCGCGTACTAGCCATGCTCATGGAATCCATGGGCGGGAGGAAACCATGAAGGTCCTGGTAACAGGCGCATTTGGAAATGTCGGAACGTACGCCGTCGATGAGCTGCTGCGCCGTGAAGCCTCCGTCCATTGTCTGGACATCCCGTCGCCCATCTCAAAGCGGAAAGCCCGGCCATATGCCGGCAAGGTCGAGATCCTCTGGGGCGACATCCGCAACACGGAGGTTGTGGCACGAGCCGTGAAGGGTGTCGATGCTATCGTCCATCTGGCCTTTATCATCCCGCCGAAGAGCGAGCAGCGTCCCGCGTGGGCTGAGACTATCAACGTCGGCGGCACGTGGAATCTCCTGCAGGCCGCGCTCGCCTCGGGGCGCAGGCCACGTATTGTCTTTAGCTCCTCCATCGCTCTGTACGGTCGTACACAGCACCTTGCACCGCCTCGGAAGGCTGACGAGCTGCTGCACCCGTACGAGGACTACGCCTACCACAAGCTCACCTGCGAACACATGCTGCATGCGTCGGGCCTGCCTTGGGTCATCCTTCGGTTTGGTGCCGTTCCTCCCATCGAATTCGGCGAGCTGGACCCCTTGATGTTTGAAGTCCGGATGGACGACCGCATGGAGTACCTTGCGCCCATGGACGCTGGCGCGGCGGTTGCTGCGGCAGCAATGCTGCCTGGACTGGAAGGAAAGACGCTGATGGTCGCGGGTGGCCCATCCTGCCAGGTGACCGGACGGCAGTTCATGCAGCGCTCGTTCGACGCGCTAGGCATCAGGATGCTGCCTGAGTCGGCGTTCTCACAGACGCCGTTCCATTGTGACTTCATGGACACCGAGGAGAGCGAGCGGCTGCTGCACTACCAGCACCACAGCTTTGACGAGACGCTGGCGCTTCAGCGGAAGACCTTGGGATGGAAGAAGCTGTTTGTTCCCATCGTACGGCCATTCATCCGTCGGAAACTGCTGGCCATGTCACCCTACTACAAGCGTCACAGTGGTCGAGAAGCCCCGAAGGCAAGCCCTGGACCTGCCTGAGCAATTCCCTCTACCGTCGACCGGAGCAACGGCGCACGATCAATAGTTGAAGCGCAATGTAGGGACATGTCGCAGCGTCAAGGAGGCAGTATCCGTACCCTTCTTTCCAGGGGGCAATGTTCCGAAGTAGCTGCTGCAATGACCATTGAAAACGCTCTCCCGTTGATACAATAGTGACATGACAAAGAAAATTGCTGTTGTTGGAGTTGGTGGCAGGACGGGGACGCTGTTTGCCTATGAGATGCGGAACTCTGCTCAAATACTGGGGGTTGCAAGGCATGCGCAAATGGAGAATATTAAGGATGGCAAAGTCCTTGTTGCAAGGCAAGGGAGCAAGCCGACAAGATTTGAATGTGATGTCATTGAAGAAGATGCATTCACCAAGGAAACTGCCGCGGACTTCATTCTTCTGACAACGAAAAATCCCGTTGCTCCATCAGTAAGGTACTACTACCAAAGAGTACAACAAGAAAACCCTCCTGACTTGATCTTGTCTCAAAACGGTGTCTTTTCAGCGGAATAGGCAAGAACCGAACTTGGGAGAATACTCGGTTCGAACGCCCAAAGGATCAGAATAATAAGGGTTAGCCTGTTTAACCCCGTTTCCATGGAAAAAACCGCTGACAATTCGGTGATTTCGTATCTTGTACCAATAAGATTGGCTTTCGGAGTGGCGTTTGGGCCTGACGAGATAGAGGATCTAAGAGGACTTTTCCTCGAGGCTGAACTCGAAGCCGAGGAAATTGCATCCGAAAATGTCAAGAACATGGAGTTTTCGAAGCTCTTTACGAATCTGTTGGGAATGTCTTCCTCTTCGTA
>JAPLGK010000159.1 GCA_026390195.1 Caldisericota bacterium | reverse complement strand
AACCGCTGTCCAACCTGGACGCCAAGTTGCGCGTGCAGACCCGCGAGGAACTGATCAAGCTGCACCAGGCGCTCGGCGTCACAACCATATACGTCACGCACGACCAAGTCGAAGCCATGACTCTTGGTTCGCGCGTCGCCGTTATGGAAAACGGGTTCCTGCGCCAGATCGGCAAGCCCCGCCAGGTGTACGACAATCCGACCAACAAGTTCGTCGCCGGATTCGTCGGCACTCCTCCCTCCAACTTCGTCCCCGTCGACCTGGCCCTGTCCCCAACTCCCGCCCTGGACATCGAGGGACAGCACGTACAGTTGTCGACCGGTCAGCAGCAGGCCGCCAAGTCCGCGTCCGCCGGCAGCTACACGTGGGGCGTCCGGCCCGAGGACCTGCTGGTCGACGGCCAGTCCAACATACCCGACGTCGCTGCCACGTTCAGTGCCAGGATCTCGTTTGTCGAAATGATGGGCAGCGAGACCTTCATTCACACGAACCTAGCCGGCGCCCCGGTCGTCGTACGGGCCAGCAGTGCGGTTGAGTATGCGCAGGGCGAGACGGTCAAGCTGGTCGTGAACGTCGCACGCACGCACCTCTTCCACACGGATTCCGGAGAAGTAGTCTTCTAGCTGTCTCGCTCTCGGGTCGGTTCCGTTTCTGCGAGAATGCTACACTGCCGACCCCGCCGCGACTGCGGTGGGGTCTTGCGTACAATAGGAGCAAGGGAACCAGTACCCAGGAGGTTGATGATGCAGAGTGAGAGCACGTCTATCGGGATGTGGAGGCAGCGGACGATTCTGGGTGCAGTGGTCCTTGCGCTTGGGTTCATCGTCTTCGTCGTACTGCACAACTACAATCCTTTGCTTCCCGATGCCGTCGACCTCAACGCCAGGGCGGGGGTGACCCTGGTTCTCCTCGCGGCGGCGCTGTTGGCTCGCAGGAGCACATCGCTTCGAGCTTATTGGCCGCTGCTGTTTGCTTTCTTCATCGCATGTCTTGCGATTTCTCTCGATCTATACACGAGCTACCGGATGCTGAACTCCATCAGGGCGGACTTCAACACGCCCGCCGGTGATGCCCTCATGAAGCTGAAGACCGGTGTTCTCATTATCGCGACGATTCTCCTCCTCACCAGAGCGTCGGGTGAAACCATGGGCTCGGTCTATATCCACAACGGCAATCTTCGCCGAGGGCTAAGTACTGGATTCATCGCGTTTGCGATCGCGGCTGCAACGTCAGTGCCCTTAGCTCGCTTCATGTTCAGTGGCGACAACCTGAGTCTGGCGAGAATCCTGCCATGGACACCCTGGCTCCTGATCTTCGTTCTGGCCAATGCTGCCAACGAGGAACTTCTCTTCCGTGGGCTGTTCCTGCGCAAGCTGGAGCCATTCTTCGGTCCCTGGGCCTCCAATATCCTCGTAGCCATTCTGTTCACGCTGTATCACACCGGAGTGCGGTACAGCCCGGACGTGCTGATGTTCCTGGCTTCGCTTCCACCGCTGGCGCTGGCATGGGGCTACATCACGCAGAAGACCGACAGCCTGTGGGGTTCCATCCTGTTCCACGCAGGGATGGACCTCTCAATCATACTGGGTCTTTGGTCCACGACTCACTAGACCGTTGAGCGCTGACGACAGTGCCTTCCGCGTAGCGAACAGGCCGAAGTCACTCATCTCTATGCGCAGGACTGGGTTCCCGCCTTCGCGGAGGAGCACCCCTCGTATTGAACAGGAGTGCTCGGAGGCATTGGAAAGGAATACTCGGGGGAATGACAGACTGGAACGCACCGTCCAAGCAACCCGTGGTATGCTATCTCAATATGTATCGACAGGAGACTAGCCGATGAGCGAACAGGGCCAACATGGACAGAACGAGTTCAGCGGAGGCAGCAGATATGACTGTATCGTCGTCGGGGCGGGTCATGCCGGCTGCGAGGCCGCTTTGGTCGCCGCACGAGCTGGACTCACGGTGCTCGTCCTCACCGGCTCGATGGACGCCATTGCGTGGATGCCGTGCAACCCGGCCATCGGCGGCCCAGGCAAGGCCCAGGTCGTCCGCGAGGTCGATGCCCTTGGCGGCGAGATGGGGCTCAACGCCGAGCGGGCACTGACCCAGATCAAGCTGCTCAACACCTCCAAGGGACGTGCGGTGCAGAGTGTACGCACCCAGTGCGACAAGTGGCAGTACAGTGCAAGCATGAAACAGGCGCTGGAGGGCCAGCCAAACCTGACGCTCAAGCAGGAGCGCGTGGACCGCCTGCTGACGCAGTCCGGCCACGTGTTGGGCGTGGTCACCAACTACCGCGTCCGCTACGAAGCGGACACCGTCATCCTGACGACCGGAACATACCTGGGCGGCGTCATCCACATCAGC
>JAPLGK010000191.1 GCA_026390195.1 Caldisericota bacterium | reverse complement strand
TGCAGACTCTGCACGAGCGAACGGACTTGTCGCCCTCGACAAGGCGATGCGCGACCCTGGTCGGCTGGTGGCAGCTTGGGCAGATAAGCATGACTTTGCTGGCAAGAATCGGGGCTTCACGCTTGGCGATCTTGCCCTGCGGCATCTCCTGTGTAGGGCGAAGACTCTCGGAAACCATGTTGATGCCTTCAACCAGGACCTTGCCAGCAGTCGGGATCGTCTTGATGACCTTGCCCTTGTTGCCCTTGTCCTTGCCTGAAAGAACGACGACGGTATCGCCTTTCCTGATATTCAAGAACTGTACAGTACCCTTCATGGTCAACTCCTACACAACTTCCGGTGCGAGCGAGGCAATCTTGAGATAGCCCTTGTCACGCAGCTCCCGGCAGACCGGTCCAAAAATGCGCGTCCCTTTTGGGTTGCCATCGTCGTCGATAAGAACGGCAGCGTTCTGGTCGAAACGTACCAGACTGCCATCGGGCCGGCGAACCTCCCTCTTCGTCCTCACGATAACACACTTGACGACCGCGCCCTTGATAACTGCTGCGTTTGGAGCGGCCTTCTTCACAGTAACCACACACTTGTCGCCAACATGCCCCACCTGATGCTTGTTGTTTGTGAGGACCGTGATGATTCTGACTTCTTTCGCGCCGGAGTTGTCGGCGACGATCATGTGACTGTAGGGTCTAAGCATTCTGCGCCCCCTCGACAGACGTTCCCGCCTTGGTCACAACCTCGACAATCCTCCAACGCTTGGAGCTGGAAATCGGGTGGGTGAACCTGACCACAACCGTGTCGCCAACAGAGGAAATGCGCCTGCTGTCGTCGGCATACAGCTTGGTTGTGCGCACGGTGATGCGGCCGAAGCTGCCTCGAACCATGCGTTTGACCCCGACGACCACGCGCCCTTCTTGTGCCTTGAGCACTATTCCCTTCTCGACAATCTCTGCAGACATTACTTGACCTCCTGCTTCTTCGACGCGAGACCCATCGTGCGCTCGTGCTCGACCGTCAGGATCTTGGCAATATCATGGCGGACTTCCTTCACGCGGGCGGTGTTCTTGAGTTGGCGCGTCGCAAGCTGGAATCTCAAGTTAAACAGCTCTCGATGAAGGTTCTCCATGTTCACTTTGAGCTCAGCGTCCGACATGTCTCTCACTTTGTTGATCCTCATTAGCTCCCCCTTGACAAGAAGCGTGTCCTGACAGGCAACTTGAAGGAAGCCAGTCTAGTGACTCGGCGAGCCTCTTCTTCGGTGATACCGGACATTTCAAAGAGGATTCTCCCAGGCTTGACGACGGCAGCCCAATGATCAACGTCTCCCTTGCCTGAACCCATACGGGTTTCCGCCGGTTTCTTCGTAATAGGCTTATCAGGGAAGATACGAATCCACATCTTTCCCTTCTTGTGAACGGCCGACACCAGAGACAGACGGGCTGCCTCGATCTGACGGTCCGTCACGAGGGAGCACTCCATGGCCTGCAGCCCGAATTCGCCGAACGACAGTTCGGCGCCACGAGTGGCCATGCCGCGCATCCTTCCACGGTGCATTTTTCTGAACTTGGTTTTTGCAGGCATTAGCATGATGACCTCTCCTTGCTCAGTCTACGTCCTCACTGAAGAAGACCCTCTTGGGTGCATCTCCCTTGTAGAGCCACACCTTGACTCCGATACGGCCGAACTTGATGAGAGCCGGCTCATAGGAGTAGGTTACGTCAGCCTTCAAGGTCTGAAGCGGTACGCGCCCTTCACGATAC
>JAPLGK010000032.1 GCA_026390195.1 Caldisericota bacterium | reverse complement strand
ATCATGCAGAGAATGCAGGTACTGTTTCTCCTTGGCCACATGACCGTCGCTATTGCAGACGATAAGGTTCAGGCCATGCTTGCATGCTTCATCCTCCACGCCACGCACGATAGCTGGAAAAAAGGGGTTGGTGATGTCTGGAACCACAAGTCCAATGAGATCAGATTGGCCACGGACCATGGCGCGTGCAATAGGATTGGGCTTGTAGTCCAACTCCTTGGCCATCTTCAGGATACGCTCACGCAGCTCGGGCCGCACCATCTCCGGTCTCGAGAACGCCCGCGATACTGTACTTGTGGAAACGCCGAGCTTCCGCGCAATTTCCCTCATGGCTACTCCACTCTCGGCAACCAGATACCTGTCTGGTTCTGGTACTTGCCCTTCTTGTCCTTGTAAGAGATGCCGCACATATCGTCGGCTCCCATGAAGAGCACCTGGGCAATCCCCTCGTTGGCATAGACCTTGACGGGGAGCGGCGTCGTGTTGCTGATCTCGATGGTCACGAAGCCTTCCCATTCGGGTTCAAGCGGCGTCACGTTAACGATGATGCCCGCTCGAGCATACGTGCTCTTGCCAATGACAAGGCACAAGATATCCCGGGGAATCCGGAAGTACTCGAGACTGCGTGCGAGCGCGAAGGAGTTCGGCGGGATGATGCAGGAGTCCCCCTCCATGTCCACAAAGCTTTGCTCGGTGAACGCCTTTGGATCAACGATGGCATTGAAGACATTGGTGAAGACCTTGAACTCGTCCGCCACACGCATGTCGTATCCATAGGAAGACACTCCATACGAGACGACACCCTTGGGACAGACTGATGCAAACGGTTCGATCATGCCAGCCCGTGCATGGGTTGCGATCCAGATGTCAGACTTTATTCCCATCTACCGCCTCCAAACCCCGATTTTCGCCTGCAAACGCTAACATTGTGTTCAGAAGCATCCAGCCGTCAAGGTTGACAGCCAGCAAGCCTCTCATCGGCCGGCACCAGTGCCAGCATTTCACAAGCCGACCTCCTGTGTGTGGTTCAGGCCTCCGGTCTGCGCCGCGGTCGACCACCCACGTTCCTCGCCACCCCGCTCGGACACCACATCACTCATTGTAGGTGTCAGGGAGGTCGTTCTCAAACATCACCGTGTCACCGGGTGTCAGCAGGCTTCGCATGAGCCCCGTGACCTCCTCAAGGGAACGAGCCGTCAGGATGTTCGACTCCGGGAAACCAGCGGACAGCAGCCCATCGCGAACTGGCCGAGTCTTCTTTGGGCCGACAAGGATCACTGTGTCAGCCGCCCCAGCCGCCCGCCTGCCCGCCTCGATGTTTTCGGTGTCCTCCGCGTCGCCCAGCGACACCAGCCCGGGGGTGACGAGGACTCGTCGCGAAGGAAAAGCGGCCAGTACCTCCATCGCCATGGCAAACCCGGCAGGATTCGAGTTGAAGGCATCATCGATGATGCGTACACCACCGGCGCTGGCCATCATCTGTAGCCGATGAGGAGGTGCCTGCAATGTGGCGACACCATCCTGGATAGCGTTCCAGGACACACCCAGCTCACGCGCCACTGCGACCGCGAGCAGGATGTTCTCAACGTTGTGCCGGCCAAGCAGCGTCGTGTGGCACGCGAATCGCTCATCTTGACTCATCACGATATCGAAGGACAGACCGTCAGCATCCATCACGATGTTCTCGGCATGCAAGTCAGATGATAACGATCCGCCTGCACTCGCCCTCAGGAGTCTCTTCCCCTGCACGCTCTCGATGTCCACAAGGACAGGGTCATCGCCGTTCAGGACGACCGTGGATCCGCTCCCAGGCATGCTGACGAATCCCTTCATGACACGCCGG
This sequence comes from Caldisericota bacterium, assembly GCA_026390195.1. GTDB lineage: Bacteria > Caldisericota > Caldisericia > Cryosericales > Cryosericaceae > Cryosericum. The sequence goes on along the minus strand of JAPLGK010000032.1, from coordinate 1,520 downwards.
ATGGCAGCCTCGGAACCGAACTCCTCCAGGTGCTGCAGGCCGACCGACGTCACAATCGAGATACTGCAGGGAACCAGACTGAGAAGATGCTTGAATCCGCCCTTCTCGTTCTCGGCCAGTTCCACCACAAACACCTCGTGTTCTGGGCCGAGCTGCCCGCGAATGACCCGGCAGATGCCCATGGCCGTGTTGTAGCTCTCGGGCGTCGTCAGAACACGATAGCGTGACTCGAGCAGGTGCGCCGTGAAGAACTTGGTGCTGGTCTTGCCATAGCTTCCAGTGATGCCGACGACAGTTGGAGCAAACCCCGCAAGGGTCTTGCGGGCGTCTCTCACGTACCAGTCTCGTATCGACGCCTCGACAGGTTCCATGATCGTGCGGCTGACGACCAGAACGACCGGGGCCAGCATCGGCAGAAGCCAAGCCGTTGCGCCGGCGAAGCGCACGTTTCCGACAAGCGGTATCAGACAAGCCCCCCCAGTTAGGGTTGCCGCACAGACCAGCAGGCGTCGCGCACGCGGGGTCATGACCAGGGCCTTCTTCACCGGACTCCGTGCCCCAAGACGGCGTTCCCACAGGAGTCCTGCCAGGCCAGTAGCTATCGACAGACTGCAGGCGATGACGATCGAAGATGACGATTCAAGGCGCAGGAACAACATGGTGACCCCAAGGAGGCTAAGGAGATCAAGCATGGGATTGGCGGCCAGTCGGTCGACGTGGAGGACAACCCAATGGACGAACCGCCGGGTATCGTATTCCTCGAGCTGCAGCATATGAAGAAGATAGACGCCTCTTACCAAGGCAAGAGTGAGGGCTGTAGCAGCGGCCAGGGCCCCGAGGAGTGCAGCCAAACCCCTCATCCCGTCGCTCCTTCTCGCGTTCCGTGGAGGAATGCGCTGACCACGGCATTCACAAATGCTGAACTGTCAAGGTAGCTGAAGTGACCCGCACCTGCAATGGCGATAAGTCGCGAACCCCTGATCAGCTGCTCCATCTTCCGTCCATCCGCAATGGGTGTTTCGGTGTCCTTCTCCCCCCATAGGAGCAGCGTCGGCACACTGACGGCCCCTAGGCATGCCGTAAGGTCGAGACCCACGGTCTTCACCATGGACGCCCTCATCACGCCAGTCCTCGCCCGGTAGTCGGCACTTCCAAACCGCACCGCAAGGCGTTCCCGCAGCACGGGCCCGTGCGCCCCAAGAATTGGAAGACGCAGGACTGTCTTGGCGGCCTTGTAGAAGAGCTGCCGCATACGCCGTCTGAACGTTGACGGCGGTCTGATGCCTGCGGCGTCCACAAGGACGAGGGCCTGGACAGCTTCAGGCACGTGCGCTGCGAGCCATATGGCGACGCGGCCGCCAAACGAGTGTCCGATGTAGGTCGCGCGCGTGATCCCCAGAGACGCCACCGCTCTCTCGACGAAGGCAGCATATTCGGGCGTGCCCCAGGGAACCGGAGGAGGACTGCTGCCACCAAAACCCGGAAGGTCGAAGGCAAGAACCCGGTACTTGTCCCGAAGT
>JAPLGK010000160.1 GCA_026390195.1 Caldisericota bacterium | reverse complement strand
CTGTACCTCCACAAGTTGAATCTGTCCAATTGCACTGTCGATACGCACGATGAGCTGCCAGCCAGCTCCACTGGCTGCCGAGGCATTGAGAAACGACTTGCCGCCCTCGGTCACAAATCCCGACGACAGGACCTTGCCCAGGACACTCCCGATGGAAATCCGTGCTGCCGGTTTGCGGGGGATACGCACCGTACCGTTCCCCACTGCCATGTGCAGTGAGACGTCACAGTGCCTGCCCAGCGACCCCGAGAAGTCGAGGTCGTAACTACCAGTGATGTTACCAATAACAAGGTCCGCCATGTCCAGATTGCCGAGGCACTTTGTCGAGAAACCACCGGTGACGTTCTCGATCTGGACAAGGTCGATGATCGATCCGGATTTGGAGGCATCCAGTTGCAGTGCGGAGGACGCCCCAGCCAGATGGAGCTCCTTAAGCCGAGCCTGGTCCAGGACCAGCCGGGCTTCACCCACGAGCGTGAGCGTCAGCGTACCGTTCTCGGGGACCACGACCGTCAGGCGCTTGACCCCTGCCTGGACGGCAGAAACACTGTCGAGGCGCAATCCGTAGGTACCGATCTTCGCACGGAAATCTCGATGGAATCCCTCGCTGCCGAGAACGATGCTCGCTGAGGTCACAGCGGGGGATGTGCCCACGACGACCTCGAGGTTGTCGCCTACGACCGATATCCTGCTCACAGAGCCACCCGGGACTTCCAGGATTGCGCCCTCCGAAAACGCCGGAACAGCCCTCAGTCCACCGTTCCGCGTCATCACCGTCACGACCGCGGAGCCAACGACGATCAGGCTCACGACAAGGGCGGCGACCAGAACGCGCCTGCGGCCGGTCATGGAAGTAGACTGCATCATGCAGCCGACCCTCCACCCTGGCCGAACAGACGCTCACTGAGGGCAAGACTGCCAAGCAGCAGCCCACCCACGGCGGTCAGCGTGCACAGGACCAGCAGGGATCTGAGTTCGTCGAGGTTGGGCCCGACAACAAACTGCACCACCCGCAGGATAACTGATGAATGCGCGGCGAGCATGTAGGTCCCGGTCAGGAAGAGCCCAACGAACAGAGCCCCAAACAGCAGCGCTGCGGCAAGGACGACCACCGGTTCTCCATTCCTCATGCGTGTTTCCATGAGACGAGCCAGGATGCTGCGTGATGCCCTCTTCCGCTCCTGTTCTGCCTCCCACGCGTCGATACGGTTCCACACGCCACAGGCAAAACCGGGCGGCGGAACAAGGTCTGGAGGACACAAGAGTGTTCTGGCAATCATACGTTCCAGTTCTTCGTCCGTCAGATGTCGTGTATTCATGAAGCACCTCGCTCATGCTGGGCTTCCACCTGCTTCTTCAATGTGGCTCGCGCCCGGAACAGCCGAACTTTCGCCGTTCCCTCGGCTACACCGAGTCGTCCGCCGATCGTCGCAAGAGAGCACTCTTCAGCATAGAACATCGTCAGCAACGCACTGTCTTCCGGAGAAATCCGTGTCATTGCCTCTACGATCTCCTGCTGTTTCCACTCATCGTCCCGGTCCTGCTCAGGAGCCGCCAGGAGCTGCTCGTCCGGAAGATCCCCGCCTTCGCGCGCTGACTTGCGCCAGTGGTCGACCAGGCAGTTGTACGCAATCGTCATGACCCACGGGAGAAAAGGGCGGCTTCTGTCATACGAGTCAAATCGCCTATATGCCAGAAAAAACGCCTCCTGTGCAATGTCTGACGCCGTTGTCCGGTCCCGGACCTTTCTCGCCAGAAAGGCGTACACAGGGCGTTCGCTCTCCGCCATCAACTGGGCGAAGAGCTCGCGGTCAGTCACTGCTTCCATCCACCTGCTCCTCTCCGCGGCTAATTGCTCTACGTGTTCACCAAGCGTACGGTGACAGGAGAGAAAAGGTTACAAGGGAGGCTCAGTGCTCGCCCGGGCCGACCGCCTCGAGATATCCGCGCTCAAGCAGCCACTCGAAGATCTTGCCGGCTTTGGCATAGGAGTAGCGCTCTTCGACATCCTTGTAGCCCAGCTCCACCATCTGGTTATCTTCGATCAGGAAGAGGAACTGGACAATGATGTTGCCTCCCTCGGGGGCGTCGCGGTTCTTGTCGATGAACAGGTTGAGGATGTCAAAGTGGGGAATGTGGTGAGGGTTCACTCCCCCTTCACGCACCGCGTTGGCAATCTTCTCTTCCAGTTGCGCGGTGTCGTGGTAGTCCTTGACGACGATCAGCGCCACGTCCGCGTCATACTCGATGTCGCCGCCACCCGTGCAATTGAACATCGTGGGGCGGTCCTTGGACGTCTCACTATCAAGGCGGCATCCGTCCTTGTCGAACGACGACACGGCCACGATGGGGGACTGCAGCTCGGTGGAGAGTTGTGCGATGAGGCCGGACACCTCGTCGACCTGCTTCTGGAGGCTGGCATAGGGATTGATGGTCGGTACCTTCTGCAGGTAGTCCAGGAAGATGGCGCAACGGTCGGCGTGGTGGGAGTCCATGATGCCATACGCGACACTGCGGATGTGCTCGATCGTATCCTGACGGTCGGCTTCGAAGAGATAGAAGTTGTCCATGTAGGCCGAGGCCTCCTTGATCCCCTTGTTGAACCGGGTGACGAGTTCGGCCTTGTTCCTGATGTCTCCCTTCTGAAGGACTAGCGGGTTGATGAGTGATTCCTGTGACAGGACACGGGTCAGGAGGACGCGCCTGGTCTGTTCATAGGAGTAGTACAGGACTGGGACCTTCTCGTTGCGCGCAACGAGCGTGGCAAGGCGCAGCATCAGGTTGGTTTTTCCGCGCCTCGGAGCCCCGCCGAGCGCGTAGTAGAAGCCCGGGCGCAGCCCTGAGACCGCCGTATTAAGGTTGTCATATGGGGCGATGCTCATACCAAGGATCGAAGAACGCCCGGTTTCCCGAGTACGGACCTCTTCGACGTACCGCAACAGCTCGTCACGGATGGGGCCCTGCCTGCTCTGGGAGGAGAGGCGCGCCACCTGGCGCAATTGCTCGGAGATCTCGGCAGCGAAGTCTTCCACACGCCGTCCTTGTTTCTCGGCATCGGTGAAGCTGTTGATGTTGTCGGCGATCGTACGCAGCTTCCGACGTGCTGCGCGCGTTTTCAGACGGTCCAGTAGCTCGACCAGTGTCGTCATGTCCTCCCCCCCAGCGTCGGTCAGCTTGCCCACCAGCGTCGCAATAGCCGGAGTCACATGACGTTCTTCGGTCAGGTAGGCCGTGAACAGTGGAAGGTCTATCTTGCCCCCCTCGCCCTTATGGTTGGAGCAGTACCACTGAAATGCGTCGAAGACAGCCTTAGGTCCCCGTCTTCGAACAGCGAAGAGCTCATACCAAGCTTCTGGAGCTTCTCAAGGTGATGAGGGGCTGCCAGAGCCCCGGCCAACAGCCGCATTTCGGTCCTATCTGTCGTCATGGTATTCCTCCTATCGCAAGAATGGTTTGCCTATATAGTAGCCTCCCGGCAAAAAAGCAACAGACCCGTTGACCCCTACCTGCAACGACGTGACGGACGGCAGTTCGGTGAGGCTTAGCCGCAGCTGTTCGACCATGAGCGCCTCGGCCGCCTGGCCCTCGGGGAGAGGAGTTATGGTAAGTGATAGGCGCAGCATTCCCGTGTTGGCTTCCAGAACCATGGCGGTAACGTCGGTGCCGTGCGGAACAAGTGACGAGTCGCTTCCGGGCGGATTCCCCAGCTGGGCGATCGACTTCGAGATCATGACGTTGCGTCCTATGAGCGCCTGCCTCTGCCTATAAACAGTCAGTACCGGCAGTCTATCGCCGTCGACTTCGGTCAGACTGTAGACGGCGAGGGCTGTACCTGCTTCCAGGCAGCCATCTAGCCTGAACAGCGGATCTGCCGCGTTCACGTGCCCAAACAGGCTCTGCACACTGTGACCGCCCACCAGGAGTCGGACGCGGCTGACCCCCGCGAGTCTCGTGAGTGTGAGCACCAGGGAGTTCTTGGCCTGCTCTTCTTCCTGAGCTCCCATGTTCAGCTTGAGGACGCTCTCCTGAAAATCGACGGAAGCTGTTCGACCGGTGACGGTGACGCCCCGGAGCACATCCGTGCCAGGAAGGGGACTCACGAGGCTGAGGTGCGCCGGGCCCTCCATGAGAGCGCGTGTAGCCTGGAATGCCAGCTGAGACCGTGTCAGTCCGGTCGGGAGTGTGCGGCGTTCAACAGTATACCGGCCGTCATCGGCCACAAAATACAGATCGACTGGTTGTCCCTTGTCCAACATGGCTTCATTGGTTCCCAGCTCTCGTTGGGTCTTGACGAAGGAGAGGAAGGTTCCTGTGGGACGACCGTCGACCGAGAGTTCGATCGCGCTGACGCCCGGCAGACTCAGCAGGGAGTTGACAAGTTGCCAGTAGAGTGCATCTTCTTCCGCAAACCCCATGGGAGGCTGATCGCGCGCCACCCCCAGGACCACATGGAGGATCCCGCCGGGTAGGAGTGTCGCTCTGCGCGCAGTAAATCCGGCGGGGACAGCCGTCGCAAGCCCCTGGTCCGCGGGCGGCGTACGCAGGAAATCGATGATGCCCGACACCTGTTCCACGCGCCGCGTCGGCAGTTTTGCCACGGCAGGATTGCTGACCAGTTCTCGGGTCGAGGCGTCGAGATAGCACAGGACCACGGGTGTACTCCGCCCACCGGCCTTGCGGAAGCTGGAGCCGACGACGACGGCCAGAACCAGTGCGAGGATGAGGACAAGCAATCCCCCATCCCGAGAATGTCGCCTGCCACTGATCCTGCCTTGTCTGCTGCGGATTGTCATCTGTGAGCCTTTTCCTGATTGCCGCTGGTCTTCATTTCGTCTATACTATATCACACAAAATGGATGCACATTGCCTGGCAACGCTCCGGGGTTCCGTCACAAAGGCGGGGTGGGCGCGCCGGCGTATGCGCATCTACGACCTATGTGTGGCCTGATATTTCTCTGGCCGGGGCGTGGTCACGTAGCGCGAGAGCAAAGGGAGCAGAACATGGAAGAACAACGGTCGGATTCCTGGCAGCACCTGCTCGACATCTTCAGCAAGCAACTCGCGCGCCCGACGTTCGAGATGTGGTTTAAGAACGCGACCACGCTCCATGAAGACGACGTTTCGCTCACCATTGGCGTCCCCAGCGAGTTTGCGAGGGACTGGATTGTCAGCCGGTACTACGACGTTATCAAGGAGACGATCGACGCGATCAAGGGTCAACCGACCACCATCGCGGTGGAAGTTGTGCAACAGCCGCCGGAAGAGATCCCGACCGAGCCTGGCATGCTCCAGCACAACAATACACTGATCCTCAACAGACGCTATAACTTCGAGAACTTCGTCGTCGGCGCAGGGAACCGCCTTGCCTTCGCGGCCTGCAACGCCGTTGCGGGCAACCCGGGCAACGTCTACAACCCTCTCTACATCTATGGTGGGGTCGGGCTGGGCAAGACCCACCTTCTCCAGGGGATCGCACACCGTATCCTGGCACAGGCCCCGGGCAAGAAGATTGTCTATACAACCGGCGAAAAGTTTACGAACGAGGTGGTCAGTTCCATCCAGAACGCGCGGAACAACAACTCCGTCATCGAGAACTTCCACAAGGAGACGCGTGGGGCAGACATCCTGCTCATCGACGACATCCAGTTTCTCGCAGGAAAGGAACGCACGCAGGAGGAATTCTTCCACATCTTCAATGCATTGTACGATGCCCACAAGCAAATCGTTATCACCTCTGACGTCCTGCCCAAGGAGATCGCTACCCTCGAGGAACGCCTCACCTCGCGGTTCGAGTGGGGCCTCATCGCCGACATCAGCCGCCCGGACTACGAGACCAAGGTTGCCATCCTGAAGAAGAAGGCCGAGCTGGACAAGATCGACATCCCCCAGGAAGTGCTGGAGTATATCGCCGCGAATATCGGGAGCAACATCCGCGAGCTCGAAGGCGCACTCATGCGCGTCCTTGCGACAGCTTCTCTCACCAACGAGGAGGTCACACTCTCTTTCACCGAGGAGACGCTCAAAGATATCATCCCAGTTATCAACAAGCCGATCACCATCGACGCCATTATGCAGTCGGTCTCGTCCTACTTTCACATCTCGGTTGCCGACCTCCAGGCCAAGAGGCGCAGTCAGGACATCGCAATGCCGAGGCACATTGCTATGTACCTGAGCCGGGACCTGACCGAAGCCTCTCTGCCATATATCGGTGAGAAGTTCGGCGGACGCGACCACACGACGGTCATCTACGCCTGTCAGAAGATCCAGCAGGACATGAAGAGCGACGACGCCCTGAGAGCACTGCTCGACAGCTTGGTAAAACAGTTAAAGAGAGGTGTATAACCTGTGGAAAATGATCCCGACCGTTCTTGATGTGTACAGTGTTGATAACCTGCGCAAGTTATCCACAGCTCCGTCCACAGGTACCACAAGCCATGCACCCACCTTCACGGGACATTTCAACACTACCAAGCCTCTTATCTTGATAATTGTGATTAAGAGAGTCTTTTCATATTAAGAGGAGGAACAATGAAACTAACAACAAAAGCTGAAGGTTTGAGTAAGAAACTGTCACAGCACGCTAAGGTCATCCAGCAGAAAAGCTCGACCTTCACGTCGGACGCCGTCCTCCTTTCTGCAGACGGCACGGCGCTTCAATTGACGAGTACTGACCTGACGACGTACCTGGTGAACGCCGAATTGGCTGAGGTTACAGAAGTTGGACGTGCCCTGGTTCCCTTCAAGTTTCTAAGGGACATTGTGTCAGTCTTGTCTGGTGAACTCATAATTGAGGGAGACGAGAAGAAACTCCAGATATCATCCGGCAAGACACACTATGATCTGGCGTGCTACCAGATGGATACGTTTCCAAGCATCCCTGAGATCAAGGAAGGCCGGGAGTATCAGTTCAGCCTCAATGAATACTCCAGTGCTGTCGACCGTGTTCTTCCCTGCGTGGAACACAATGAGAAACGTCGCCTCGAATTTCAGGGAATTCTGCTTGAGCAAACGAAAGACTACTTCCGGTTCGTCGCGACGGATTCACGGCGCCTCGGATATGTCCAGTTTGACTTCAAGCGTGAACCGCTGCGAGCGATCGTTCCGGCCAAGGTTTTCGAATCGTTCAAGCCGGCGGGTGATGTTCACATTGTTATTACCGAGGATGAGTGTCTGTTTTCGTCCGGTGATACGCAGATTATCTCTCTCCTCATTGGCGCCGAGTTTCCCAGCTACAACGACATCGTGCCTCGCGAGTGGGAATACACGGTGAGCGTCAAGAAGTCAGAGCTGCTGGACGCATTGCGCCGGGTTGGTGCCGTCGTTTTTGGCGGAACGGATGTCATCACACTCTCATTTAGGGAAGGGCGGCTGACTATTCAGGGCACGGCCCAGGATCAGGGCAATGCCCGTGACGAGCTGGGTTATGAGGGTGAGGCTGGTGGTCTTTCTGTCTCGTTTTTCGGAACCAAACTCCTGGACGGCATTTCCTCCGTCGGTACCGAGAATGCCGAACTGCATATGAACAGTGCTGTTCATCCAGTGGTTATTAAAGACCAGGGCAAGGAAGATTTCCTATACCTTGTCATGCCACACAAGCAGATGGAATAGTCGCCCCCCGGAGGGGAATGTATCTGGAATCGCTTTGGGTACAGGGATTCAGGGCCCTGGCTGAACAGCGTATCAACATGGCTGGTCCAATCACTGCTGTCGAAGGCGACAACGGCGCCGGCAAAACGACGCTCCTCGACGCCGTGTGTTTTCTGGCCTCTGGAAAATCATGTCTGGGGCTGACAAATGCGGAGCTTATCAGGGACGGGGAGTCGTATTTTGTCGTCGGCGGCAGGTACCGGACGCGTGACCCGGTCGCCGGAGGGGCAGTCAGTCATACGGCACAGGCCATGTTCACGACGGAGGGGCACAAGCAACTTCGTATCGATGGTACTGTCTACCATGGGTTCATTCGTCTTATCGGTGGGCTTCGCGTGGCCCAGTTCAACTTCAGTTCGCTGTTTCTGGTCAAAGGAATGCCCTCGGTGAGGCGCCAGTATATCAATCTCCTGATCGCATCGTGTGATCACACCTACCTGGAAGCACTATCTGCGTATGCGGCCGTCATGATACGCAAGAACGCCTTGCTGCGGCAGTCAGGCTCTGGCGTCGTCGACGCTTCCCTATTGGATCTGTTCGACGAGCAGATCGTTACCCTGACAACCACCATTTATGCGAAGAGGCGATCGACTCTCGCCGCCGTGGGCCAGGCGATGACGCGCCTGATCGCCGATGGGTTGTTCGAACTGCTGTCGGATGTGTCCATTCTCTATGATCCGCGGTCCATTTCCGCCGAGTCCATCCGTGCTATCCGGGACCGGGAACTGGCGCGGCACGCGTGTCTGGCTGGGTGTCACCTCGACGATTTTGTCCTGCTCCGAAAGAAGAGGCAGTTGCGGGACACGGCGTCACTGGGTGAGGCGAAGCTGGTGGCACTGCTGCTCATCTTCGCAGGTGCGGAATATGTCCGGATGGTCACGGGGGAATACCCGGTGCTCCTGCTGGACGACTTGGAAGGAGATATCGACATGCTGAACCTTGATCGACTGATACATCTGCTGGCGAGGTTCGAGCAGGTCTTCATCACATCCTTTGATGTTGCGCGTCTTGGAGGAGGACTGAACGCCACGTCCATACGGCTGTGAGAAGACACGACAACAGCATGGAGCGCATCGGACAGGTTCTCGACGAGATGCGCCGCACCGGTCGCCTCGATAAGGGCATCAAGGTTCAGTCACTGGGTGATGTCTGGCCCGCGGTCCAGTCTCTGTGGAGTGAGGGCACCATCGGCGCGTACGTCGCCCGCAATTCTCATCCGGTCCAGTTCAAGAATGGAACGCTGATGATTCTCTGTGCCAACCCGTCCATCATGCAGGTCCTGTCTGAGCAGAGAGCTCTTATTGTAGAACGCTTGAATGCTCACATGGGCGGCAAGCTCCTGACGGACCTGTCCTTTGGGTTGGACAACGTTCACGAGGTTCACATCCCTCGGCCGCAGGTCACGTCTTCTGTTTTCACGCCGGATCCGGACTCTCTGGCTACCACGATTCAGCTGTCTCCGGAGCAGAAGGCGAGAGCCGAGAAGGCAGTGCAGGGCATTCAGAACCCTGCTCTGCGGCTTTCGTTTCTGCATGCCTATGAGGCCTGGCTGCGCTGGGATGTCTGGCGACACCAGGAACAGCGGAAACGCCGGACAAACCGAGCGACGTCAAGGAAGTACTGACACTATCCACAGGCACTGTGGATAACTTCTCAGGATGTAGAAGCGTTGTCCACAGCGGGTTTGACGCCATCGCAGGTTCCACGGGAGCCTGTGGACTGCTGTGCAACCAGAACCCTTCATCAACAGTGTGGTTGAGACTTACCCGGATTTGTGTTTCACAGATACTCACAACATCCTGTGGATAACCTGAACCGCGAAGGACACCTAGCAACAGCCTTGTTGACTCACACCCATGTATGGTAGAATGGACATATGAGAACAAGAGTTGCACTGATCGCGCATGACCGCAAAAAGCCCGAGATGATCGCACTATGCAGGGATTACCAGGAGATGCTGGCTCAGGAGGAACTGGTTGCCACGAAGAGCACGGGGGGCCTCATCGAGGAATTGACCGGCCTTCACGTCACTAGGGTGAATTCCGGAGAGAAAGGCGGGGACCTTCAGATTGGCTCAATGATCGCCTCCGACGAAATCAAGGCAGTCGTCTTCCTCAGGGACCCTCTGACCGCACATCCTCATGAGCC
>JAPLGK010000151.1 GCA_026390195.1 Caldisericota bacterium | reverse complement strand
GCTGCAGGACAGCCTCGGCATCAGCGCGCAACAAACCAGAAACCACCTCCGGAGCATATCCAAAGATAGGCCGTGTCAGCATATTGCCGTTGCTGCCCACTGCTCCATTGTCGAAATCGTACGCCGAGAACACCACCCGCTCTACCCTCGCAAGAGCTATTGCGGCAGCGCACATTGGACACGGCTCAAGAGTAACATACAGGACGCATCCGTCTAGCCGCCAATCTTGCAGGCGCTCGGCGCCGTAGCGCAACGCGAGCATCTCGGCATGAGCCGTCGGGTCCTTGGCGTGCTCTCGCATGTTGTGTGCGGAAGCAAGCAACTCACCAGCCCTTGTAACAACACATCCCACAGGGATCTCTCCTTCATCGAGGGCACGCCTGGCCTCGTCAAGCGCAAGGAGCATGCAATCAACATCAGTGAGAGCCATGTCAGGACTGGTGCGCCCGACAGGAATCGAACCTGTAACCTACGGTTCCGTAGACCGTCACTCTATCCAGTTGAGCTACGGGCGCACAACGGTGATTGTATTCCATTTCCATCGATTGGCAAGCAAAACAGTGAGGATTGCTGAGCAACGTGGCAGTAGTGACGCACACAAATCTGTTATAATCTAGCCGCCGATGGAAACAAGAGCTGAGGTCTGTGTCATAGGTGGTGGTGCTGCCGGCATGTTGGCGGCATTGTCTGCTGCAAGGTACCTCACAGCCTCTGGCCACGATGGCTCTGTCCTCATCCTCGAACGGAATCGGGTGCTGGGCAGGAAACTGGCCATCACGGGCAAGGGCAGAGCAAACGTAACAAATGCGCATTCAGTGGGCGAGTTTGTCCAGGCCTTCGGCCCTTCCGGCCGATTCCTCTACCCGGCTTTCGAGTCCTTTTTCTCGGATGACCTTGTCGCTCTTTTCGCCGAAGCCGGCCTGCAACTCAAGATGGAGCGAGGTGGCCGAGTGTTCCCTGTGACGGACAAGGCGCAGGACGTCGTCCAGGCTCTCGGGCTGCTTCTCGTGCGAGACGGCGTTGGTGTCCGCTACTCGGCTCGGGTCCGAAGCATCGATTCTAGGTCCGGCGAGTGGACGATCGGCCTGGAGTCTGGTGGGTCCTTGCGCTGCCGGGCCGTGGTCGTGGCTACAGGTGGAAAATCCTATCCTGGTACCGGGTCGACAGGAGACGGCTATGAGCTTCTTGAGCACATGGGCCATCGCCCGGGTCGCCTCCTGCCTGGCTTGGTTTCCCTGCACTGTCCCGAGAAGTGGCTGAGAGAACTTGCAGGGACCTCGGTCGAAGGCGTCGCTGTCGAGGCATGGGTTGGTCCTCGTCTGTTGGCTCGAAGGCAGGGAGAAGTCATGATAACGGACCGAGGGATTGGAGGACCGGCCGTCCTGTCACTGAGTCTGGCCGTCACACCGGCCCTGGCCGAGGGCCACGCTGTCGTTCTGTGCATGGACCTGCGGCCCGAGAAGACGTTGGACCAGGAGCTTCACGACATCGAGGCTTGCGGGAATGCCGACGAGATCCTGGTGAATGTCTCGAGGTTCCTTCCGAGGCGGATGGCTCTTGAGCTGATGCGCGTGTGGGGCATCGAAGGAAAGGGCAGGACACCATTGCCCAAGAAAACCCTTGCTGCGGTCGCCAGATCAATCAAGGGAGTGGAGCTGAACTGTACAGGGGCCGACCCTCTCGCCTCCGCGATCATCACGCAGGGAGGTGTCTCTCTGCGAGAGGTCGACCCACGATCCATGGGATCGAGACTCGTCCCCGGATTGTTCATTGCCGGCGAGCTCCTGGACCTGCAGGCTGTCACAGGTGGCTATAATCTGCAGGCAGCTTTCTCGACCGGATTTCTGGCCGGAAGGTGTGCGGCCGAATACGTTGCCAAATCACCAAATGACGGTAAACTTTAAGGGTTGAAGAGGTGACAACGACATGGCTGAAATCGGAACGACCAAGGTGAAGCGCGGTCTGGCAGAGATGTTCAAGGGTGGCGTCATCATGGATGTCACGACGGTCGACCAGGCGAAGATTGCCGAAGAAGCCGGCGCAGTGTCAGTGATGGCACTCGCACGGATTCCAGCCGATATTCGCAGGGAAGGCGGCGTCGCAAGGGCGGCCGACCCGGGACTTGTCGAGCAGATCATGGATGCCGTCTCGATTCCCGTCATGGCCAAGGTTCGAATCGGGCACATCTCCGAAGCGCGGATACTGGAGTATATGGGAATCGACTTCATCGACGAGAGCGAAGTGCTGACTCCCGCCGATGTCACCTATCATATCGATAAGTGGCAGTTCAAGATCCCCTTCGTATGTGGAGCGCGCAATCTGGGCGAGGCGCTGCGGCGTATCAGCGAAGGAGCTGCGATGATCAGGACGAAGGGCGAGCCGGGCACCGGAGACGTCTCTGAGGCGGTCACCAACATGCGAGCGGTCATGAACGAGGTTCGCAAGGTGCAATCGATGCTTGAGGATGAACTTGTGGTCGAGGCGAAGGAGCTTGGGGTCAATGTTGAACTCCTGCGCGAAGTGCGGGTGCTGGGACGTCTTCCGGTCGTCAACTTTGCAGCGGGCGGCATTGCCACCCCGGCCGACGCGGCACTCATGATGACGCTTGGGGCCGATGGTGTTTTTGTGGGTTCTGGCATTTTCAAGAGTTCGGATCCGCTTCCGAGAGCAGAAGCCATCGTGGCGGCAACGACCTACTGGGAAGATCCTAAGGTGCTCTTCGAGGTAAGCAAGGGCTTGAAGGAAGGTATGTCAGGCATAGACGCACGCACGCTCGTCGAGCTGGATAAGATGCAGGTGAGGGATAACTAGAGGTGGTCATCGGCGTCCTTGCTCTTCAGGGCGACTTTCGAGAACACGCTAGCATGGCGCGGTTCCTCGGCGTGGAGGTCCGCCTCGTTCGTCTCCCCGAGGAAGTCGGATTGCTGGATGGGCTCATCATCACGGGAGGCGAAAGCACGACCATGGGGAAGCTCATGGTCAAGTACGGGGTGGATCGGGCTATCGTCGACCGCTTCGACGCAGGCAGACTGGCGATCTACGGCACGTGCGCAGGTATGATCATTTTGGCCCGGGACATTGAGGGGAGCCAGGCACAACCCCATCTGGGACTTTTGGACGTGACTGTTCAGCGGAATGCCTTTGGACGTCAGAAAGAGTCGAGCGAGGAAGATCTGGAAATCGAAGGGCTGGATACACCATTACATGCGGTGTTCATTCGAGCGCCGGTGATCATCCGGACAGGACCTTCTGTGAAGGTACTGGCAAGCGTAGCACAGAGGCCGGTCTATGTGCAGCAGGGAAGGCTCCTTGCTTCTTCGTTCCATCCGGAGCTTGGAAGCGATACAAGGGTACATGAACATTTTCTGCGATTGGCAGAGCAGAGCTCAAATCGGGAGGTCTAGATGTCTGGGCATTCCAAGTGGCACAATATTCAGGCCAAGAAGGGCGTGGAAGACGCCAAGCGTGGTCGCGCTTTCACCAAGATCACTCGTGAGATCATTATCGCGGCGAAGGCAGGCGGCGGGAGCCCCGAGACAAACACGCGATTGAGGGCAGCTGTAGAAAAGGCCAAGTCAGCGGGCATGCCTAATGACAACGTCAAGAAGGCAATCATGCGTGGAACCGGAGAGATGGAGGGTGTCATCTACGAGGAGACTGCGTACGAAGGTTACGGTCCCAACGGCACAGCATTCATCATCCAGGCCTCGACTGACAACAAGAACCGCACTACGCCGGAAATCAGAAGGATCCTCTCTCAGCACGGTGGTGCGTTGGGTGAGAACGGATCTGTCAGCTGGGGCTTTGAGCGGAAGGGTTCGCTGGAAATCGATCCGGCTGACAGGGGATACGACGATCTGTTTATGATTGCAGTCGACAGCGGCTCAGAGGACCTCAAGCAGGACGATGAGACGACGACCGTCATCACCGGACCTGAAGATGTCTACAAGGTGCGTCAGGCTCTTGAGGCTGCTGGGATTGTCGTGAAGTCGGCATCTCTGGTCATGATCCCCAAGATCCTTGTAGCCGTCGCCATTGACGATGCGCGGAAGATCGCGCGGCTGGAGGAAGCGCTGGACGAGCACGATGACGTCAGTGACTACTTCTCCAACTATGAGATGAGCGACGAAGTCATCAAGCAGCTGGAGCAGGAAAGCTAGAGAGTTCATGCTTACTCTGGGAATCGACCCCGGACTGGCACGCATCGGCTACGGTGTCGTCTCGTCAGACGGTGACACCGTAGCCCTTCTTGACTACGGGTGTCTGGAGACCCATCCTGGTACGCCATATCCAGACAGGCTCAAGTACATCTATGACGGCGTCCGCCGACTCGTCCGCAGGTACAAGCCGGATGCAGTGGCGATCGAGTCCCTGTTCTTCTTTCGAAACGCCCGGACAGTCATGAGGGTCAGTGAGGCCCGCGGAGTGATTGTCCTTGCCATTGGCACATGTCACGTTCCTGCGTTCGAGTATACCCCTCAGCAGGTGAAGCAAGCCGTCTCATCATATGGCATGGAGAGCAAGAAGAACGTCGAGATTGCTGTGCGTCAGATTCTTGGTGTCGAGGAGCATATTACGCCTGATGATACAGCGGACGCAATTGCTATCGCCCTCTGCCATACGTTCACGGGGGCTTATCGGGAGGCAGTTCTGGCGGAGGAGACCGATGATTGCTCTGATTAGGGGGACCGTATATCGCAGACTGGATTCCGCCATCATCGTTCTTGTTGGCGACATCGGGTATGAGGTAAGAGTAGTAGACTCCGCCATGTTCGAGGTTGGGGAAGAGGTCGAACTACGGACATACCATGTCGTCAAGGAAGACCGGCAGGAGCTCTACGGTTTTGTCGAACCACTGGACTATGAAGTCTTCGCCGATCTCGTCGAGCATGTTCCGGGCGTTGGCGCCAAGACCGCCCTGAGCCTTCTGCGTGCTGCACCGGCATCTCGCCTCATCGAAGCAGTGCGGGAACAGAATGTTGGGTTGCTCACTTCCGCTCCCGGCGTAGGGAAGAGAAATGCCGAGCGCATCCTCATCGAGTTGCGTCCGATCGTCAACCGCAAGTACGCTGAGCTTCTGTCTGTGGAGGGCATGACAGGAACGGAACCCACCGTGCTGGCAGAGGTGGAGATGGCGCTCCGATCTCTCGGATACTCACAACGAGAGATCAGTGGGTCTCTCCGGGAGCTTGGCGCTGCGAAGGACCGTTCGGCCGAGGAACTCGTGAGTGATGCCTTGCAGTATCTTTCGAGGAAATAGGATATGGCTGCCGGCGAAGAGAAGCGCGTACGTCGGAAAGCAACGGTTGCTCAAGCCCCACTGTCGCCCGGGAAGCCCGAGGGTGACGCGGTGGGCTCAACGCTGCGGCCACGACGTCTTGAGGATTTCATAGGACAGGAGCAGCTGCGGCGCAACCTGGCCATTTTCATCACGGCCGCACTCAACCGCAAAGAGCCTTTG
>JAPLGK010000012.1 GCA_026390195.1 Caldisericota bacterium | reverse complement strand
ATGGCACGACTGTCGTCCAGTTCTTCTACGACAAGGCGTCCGCCGAGCAGACAAACCTCTCAGCTGACACGTTTCGGTACCAGGGGCCCAAGCCACACACGAGGGAGTCCTCCCTTGTTTTCCTCGCCGACGGCGTTGAAGCCGCAGCGCGTTCGCTTGCTAAGGTGGACAAGTCAGCTCTGGAAGGGCTCATCGATACGGTTGTCAACGCTCGCATTGCCGACGGTCAACTTGCCGAGTCACAGCTCACGCTGGGTGAGATCGCCTCCGTCAAGGACTATTTTCTCACATCCCTCATCTCGTTCTACCATGTTCGCGATGCCTATCTGACGCCCGAGGAGGCACATGAAAGAATCTGACCTATCTGTACACTGTCGTGTAGAACTGTCGGATTCCGGATGGCAGGTGGACAGCAAGGCTCTGGTGGTTCTTGTCGTCCGCATCGCCCGTCTGATGCAGCCGGAAATCACAGCAATTCCGGGTGTTCGGCATGCTGTCGCTGTCTCATGCTATTTCGTCCCAGGATCTCAGATGCGAGAGTTGAACCGTGACCGCAGAGGCAGCGACTCAATCACCGACATGCTGTCGTTTCCGCTGGGCTATGCCGCGCCCGGCACGGGCTGGGTGCTAGGGGACATCGTCATCTGTATGGATGCGGTGGAGAACAAAGCCATCTCAAGTGGGAACGGGCTTGAAGACCAGCTCGCGTTCTCCCTCATTCACTCTGTGCTCCACCTGGTGGGCTTCGACCACATCAAGAAGCATGACCGCACGCTCATGGAACACCGTGAGGAAGAGATTTTTGCGCAACTGGTGCAGGTGCACCGCACCGACGTGGCGAGAAGGCCTGCATGACTGGACAGATCGTCGGATTGCTGGTCCTTCTGGTTCTCTCGTTTCTCTTCTCCATGGTGGAATACGGCTACGTGACTATTACACCGATGGCTCTCGAAAAGACGGGAGAGTCTTCTGCTCTCGCTGATCGGCTGAGGGCCAGAATGGCGGCTAGCCCTTCGATGCGTATCGCCGTGGTGGTCCTGGGTACCAACATGGCCCATCTTGGGGCGTCCTTCAGCTTCGCTCGGGTCGTTCTCACTGTGTTCACGCGTGTGAACCCTGACCTGCTTGCGGTGGCCTCCACCCTCGCCTTGACAGTCGTTGTCGTCATCTTCGCTGAGAGTATCCCGAAATCGATCGGCAAGGCGTTTCCTGAACAGGCCACACGCGCCACAGCGATTCTGCTGTACCCCCTCTACCTGCTGCTCTACCCGGGCGCACGTGCACTTGCGGCAGTCTCGGGGGTCTTTGCGGGACCACTGCTCCGGCGTGCCAAGCGCACCGGCTACCTCAACGATTCCGAGGACTTCCGCTACCTGCTCAAGATGGGGCAGGAGGACGGCGTGATCAACAAAGAGGAAGAGCGACTCATCTACAACATCTTCGACTATACCAACACGCTGGCGTATGAGATCATGACGCCGTTTGTGGACGTGAGAACAGTTGAGAAGGACACGCCGATCAGTGAAGTGATCAAGGCAATCAACGAAACCGGTCACTCCCGTCTGCCGGTCATGGACGACGACAACGTCGTGGGAGTCGTTTATGCCAAGGATGCGCTCAGAGCCATGGCGGGCGGTGCCGGGCCCAACGTCAAGGCAAGCGGCATCCTCCGGCAGCCATTCTTTGCTCCCGACACCAAGAAGATCAGCAGCCTGCTCCAGGAGATGCAGCGGCAGCGCATCCAGACAGCTGTTCTCTTCGACGAGTACGGTGCCGTTTCAGGGCTCATTACCGTCGAGGATATCCTGGAGGAGGTTTTCGGCGAGATCCAGGATGAGTATGACAAGGAAGCCGCCGAAATCGAAAATGCGGGAGCCGATGCGTACCTCATCAAGGGTTCGGTGTCGACCGACAAGGCTTCGGAACTCTTTCGGGCAGAGTTGTCGGGTGAAGACTATGATACGGTCGCAGGGCTCATGCTGTCCGAAATCGGACGCCTTCCTCGTGTTGGAGATAAGGTCGAGCGCGCCGGCGTTATTTTCACAGTAGTGAACGTTGTCGGGAAGAGAATCTCCAGAGTGCGTGCAGAGCGACTGCCCACGGCTGCGCCACGCTCGACCGGGGATGAAGAGTCATAGCGGGCGTGTGTCTCGTGTGTCGCGTCAAAAGGAGAACAACATGAAAATCGTCGCAGGAAACTGGAAAATGTTCAAGACCGTTGAGGAGGCTAGGACGTACTTTGCCGAGCTGGCCACCGCCACGCCCCCGCAGGGGGACAAGGTGCGGGTTGTCGTCTTCCCCAACTACATCGCATTGGGAGCCTTGGCAGAGACCGGTTCAGTCCCGGCCTGGGTGCAACTCGGCGCTCAAGATGTCGCGGCCGAGGCCGAAGGCGCGTTCACCGGAGAAGTGTCGCCGGCCATGATCCGCTCGGCAGGGGCGACCCACGTGCTCATAGGACATTCGGAGCGCAGACACATCATTGGTGAGTCAGCCGATCTGCTGCATCGCAAGCTGGTCAACTCCCTGGAGGCGTCCCTGATTCCCGTATTGTGCGTTGGAGAGACACTCGAGGAGCGCAATGCGGGCAAGATCGAGGAGGTCGCGTTCGGGCAGCTGGATACCGCCCTCCGCGACGTCCGGCTCTCCGATAGCGCTCGGCTCATTGTTGCCTATGAACCGGTCTGGGCCATTGGAACGGGGGTCAACGCCACGAATGAGCAAATAGAGCAAGCACACCGGCTCATCCGGGAGCACCTCAAGCAACTTCTCGGAATGGCAATTGGTGGTTCCGTCGCGATTCTGTACGGCGGCAGCGTCAAGCCGGCCAACTTCGCGTCCATCGTAGGCCTCCCTTCGGTAGATGGCGGATTAATCGGAGGAGCCAGCCTCAAGCCGTCCACCTTCGCCGAGCTGATTGCGATAGCAGAGCACGTGTAGCCCTCTGCCACACGCTGTCCGTCAGGCAAATGAAGAGACCCCTTCCGAAGTACGGTCGGGGTCTCTTCCTCTACCGCGAATGATAAGCCAGGTTCTGTCGTGGTCAGTCATTTATCTAAGCGACATACCCGAAGGCAGGGAGAAGCAGCCCTGTGTGCCTTCCTATTTTGTCTTGCTCCAGTTGGGGTTT
>JAPLGK010000103.1 GCA_026390195.1 Caldisericota bacterium | reverse complement strand
GGAATGGCGATGAAACGGTTCAGACCCAGGATCGAGCTGGCTCCGGCTACTCCGGCAAATTCTCCCATGGTGTTGGCGAGGTTGGTGAACACCAGCAGCAGCATGACGACCATGGTCACCCGAATGCCAAACCGTTCGCGGATCAGGTCTGCCAACCCTTTGCCCGTGACGACGCCCATGCGGGCGCACATTTCCTGGATCATGGCCAACGTAAACGTAATCACTACGAGCATCCACAACATGGAATACCCGAACCTGGCGCCGATGACACTGTAGGTGGTAATGCCCCCTGCATCGTTGTCGACGTTGCCCGTGATGATGCCGGGTCCAAGAACGGCGAGCATGATGGGCAGCGTCAGGGCGAAACGCTGGAACTTGCCCCTGACGCGTTCCCAGATCCGTGCCATGGCGCCAGGCTAGTCCATCGCCTGGTCGAGGATGTCATCGACCGTGACAATGCCCTGCAGGATGTCCTCGTGGTCAACAACCGGCAGCGCAAGGTACTTGTACTTGTCAATGATCTCGGCCACTTTGCCCTTCGGATCGTCCACGAACACCGAAACGGTGCGCTTCTGCATGATGCCGGCTACGACGGTGCCGGGCTGCGCGACAATCAGGGCCCGCAGCGACAGGATCCCCGCCAGATGCCCGTCATCGTCAGTTACGTACAGGTAGTAAATGGTCTCCGTGTCTGGAGCTTCCCGGCGGAGAAGCTCGATGACCTGCGCGGCCGACATCTCCTGTCTGATCTCGAGATAGTCGTTGGTCATGAGGCCGCCGGCCGTATTCTCATCATAGGCCAGCAGCTCACGAACGTCTTCACGTTCTTCCGGCTCCATTTCCTGAAGCATCGCCTCCTGCGTTTCAGCCCGCGTGTCCTGCAGGATGTCCGCAGCGTCGTCAGGGTCCATCTCCTCGAGAATGTCGGCTGCGCGGGCTACGCCGAGCCGTTCCAGGATGCTGACCTTGACTTTGTCGTCCTCCAGTTCGGCGAGCGTGTCGGCCGCCTGTTCGTCGTTGAGGGCCTTGAACAGAGCGTCGCGCTCGTTGAAATCCAGGTCGTCCACAATGTCCGCCAGGTCCGAAGGGTGCAGTTTCGAGAGGTCTTTCCAGGTCGCCCTGACCTGTATACTGCGAACATCAGGCCCGAGGGGCTTGACAAAGCTCCACGGGATAGAGTTCTCGTCAATCTTGTGATGGCGTTGCCGTTCGACAACATCGACGAGCCATGCGAACCCAGCCCTGCGCATGAAGCTCCGGAACCCGGCATCGGCCGCTATGACACGCAGCTGCCCATGACTTTCCGCCAACTCGATGTCGTTCACACGCACGACCTTGGCCCCATGGATGTCGACAATCTGTTTGTCCAGGACATGGTTGAGCAACAGCATGGACGAGTCTTCCAGCTTGAAGTTGGGCTGAAGTTCTGCATCCGCGAGTTTGAGAGTGCACTCCGTGATGCCCAAGCCGCGCACGTTGTGCCATGCCACGCGCGTCAAGCCGCGCCGCGTCGTGACGAGAACAGCCATGACGGCCGGGAACTTCTCACCGGTTGCCACTTCAAGGTCAGCTATCGAGCCCACTACGGCTTGCTTTCGATCCAGAAC
>JAPLGK010000110.1 GCA_026390195.1 Caldisericota bacterium | reverse complement strand
CGCTTTTCGTTTGCCATCTGCGCCGACCTGTTCAACGACACGGTCGCGGAACAGGTGCAGGAACAGCATCCGAGCTATCTCCTCATGCCCTTTGCGCGCTGCTTCGACAGCGGCCTGTGTGACCAAAAACGGTGGGAGACCGAGGAGCGCCAGGTCTACATCGAGCGCGTCCAGAAGATGGCCGTCACGACGCTCATGGCGAACTCCATAGGAGAGAAAGATTTCGACGGAGGTTCGTTCGGAGGAGCCATGGTCGTCCACGCCAACGGCCGCATCACCCACTCACTCCAGCTCGGAATGCCGGGCATGATCATCGCGCCCATCTAGCAGAGCGACGTTACGGTCCCGTTGGAAACGGCATTGGATCATGACGGGCCCTCCTTGCGGCGAGGGCCCGTCTCATTGCACAACGGGGAGGAAGTATGGAATAGCAACAGTCAGGCCCCCGCATTGGCAGGCGCGTGACGTCGGCGCCCCGGCGACCGCGATGTACGCAACCTGCTTCAAGTTCGGACGCCTGGGCGATTCCCCCTGGCCCAGATCGACAGCCTGTGGTGTGGCGTGGCAAGCAATCGCCTGCGCCAGCAAGGCGCTGCCAGTGAAGCCATTGCAGACAAGGCCCAGAGGCTTTGGCGTGAGGCCTGCTGCGCGTCCGAACCCTCGTGGGAA
Organism: Caldisericota bacterium; assembly: GCA_026390195.1. Classification (GTDB taxonomy): domain Bacteria; phylum Caldisericota; class Caldisericia; order Cryosericales; family Cryosericaceae; genus Cryosericum. The sequence continues at coordinate 8,884 of JAPLGK010000110.1, read as the reverse complement.
GCGCACGCACACAGCAATGCCCTGCGCGCGTTCGGTGGCATCCTCCACGACCAGGGCCTGATCTCCTGAAAAGAGGGGCTCCGACGAGAGGGCCCTGTGCCACAAGTCCGGGGTGGAGACCGGAAAGCCGTTGACACTAGTGTTCATGCCAATCCAGCGACTGTCACGGACCGGCCTTGACAAGAACACCCATCCACCTATCCTGACGATAGATAGGTGTCGGATTCCTGTGGCAAGTACGGTGGAGACAGAACGCACCATTGTCCAGGCAGTCAGGGATGTGTTGAGGTTCGGGTTCGTGAGGTACACGGCATCGGCGCAACAACACAGAGGTCAGAGGTTATCATCCGCGCGTTGGTAGAATCCGTCGTGGCTTGCAGAGAGCGTTTCGTGCACCGCCCCCGATTGGAGGCAGCATGGACCAGACGATCCTGTTCGTCTTTCCTCGGCATAGCGACTTTGGACGTCTCGCCACTGCTGGTGACGTCCGGACTGTTGTGTCTGACCCTGCCAACATCCAGCGACTTCTCGAGGCAACCCCGGACGACCTGAGCAGGGAACTCGGCTTCGTCGCTCAACGAATCCTGACTGATGCGGCCTTTGCTGTCCGCTACGAGTCACTCCTCATGGCGCTGACCGGCGACCGTTCGTTTGACGCGTGGGCTCTGCTCCGCCCCACGCTCGAGCCGGTCGAACGTGAGCGCTTGCGTCTCCTGTATCATCACAACGTCTTCGACCTCTATGTTCTTCTCCAGGACGTCCTGTGTCCTGACAGCGCCGACCTCATGAACGCTGCGTCCGAGGAGGCTCACTCATGAAGTCCCCAATCCTCATCTGTGAAACCAGCCTGCTGCTTGACCCGCGCGATCTTGGAGGTCGACACGACGTCCGAGTCCTCGTCCAGATCCATTGGGACAATGTCCGCGAAGGCCTCGCCCTGCGTGCCGGAACATCGAGCCACACCTTCGATCCCACGATCTGGGAAGGGTTCGTGGCAAAGGCGCTGCGCCTGATGGAACTGTGGATACGCGACAGTTATGTCCATCAGGTCATGTGGTGGCCCGGCGACAACTGGCTGCCGGAGGGCTGGTTCGCCATGTACTGCTTCCCGGCCGGTCCCAGACGTGTCCTCCTGGGCGTCATGCGATACCTCGGCACAGGAGGGGATGCGCTCCCATGCATTGGATCCACGTGCTTCTGCGAGAACCCGTGGTGGCAGCAGGGAGGAGACTATCTCAACTACCTGTTTCACCTCGGACCAGGCGGCGAACGCCAGGCCGCGTGACGGGACCCATGTACAGGACCGCCCTGTTCATGTTCGACCAGCCAATCAGCAGTGATACGGAGCAGGCTGTGCTGCAGGCAGCCCAGACCGCCGAGCGATCTGAAACGGTGCAAGCCGTACTCACCGCCAGCGAAAGCGACATCCAGAGCGAACTCAACTTCATCGAGCACTCCATCTGCGGCAACGCTGCCGCTGAGCGAGCCTACGCGGTGTTTGTCGAGCAGCTGGAGCGGCCCAGAGGCTGCGAGGCGGTGCTTGCGGCATCAGGTGAGACATCTGCTGATGATCGTGCCCTGCTCCTGGACCACTATCTCGTGGTCGCCCACCGCATAGCACAGGGATTCCACGAGAGGGTGCGGAAGCACAGCAGGTGAACCCTGTCCACGCAGCCGCCGGACTCACAGCGCCCAAGGCTGGACGCGATGCCCCTTTTCCGCTATCATGGCAAGGATATGAAACAATCTGTGGGCCTTGCAGAAATGAGTCCTGTGTTTACGCTGATCCTCATCGTGGTCGTGGGCATCCTGCTTCGTCGGCTCCATGTCCTCTCGACACAAGACGCCACCAGCATCCGCAAGTTCGTGTTCAATGTCTCCCTCCCCGCCCTCACCTTCATAAGCCTCTACGGCAACCCCATCTCGCTGAAGGCGCTGTGGCTCATTCCGGGCGTCATCGCCATCCAGACCGTCGGATACTTGGCCTTCAGGATCGTCCCCGTGCGCTATCGCGAGACGGTCTTCTCGGGATTTCTTGGGAACACCGGGTTCATGGGATACCCCGTAGTGCAGGCGATCCTCGGCCAAGGGGCACTGCCGCTCGCAGTCATCTATGAACAGACACATTCGTTCATGGTCTTCGGCGTCTGGGTGCACAAGAATGCCCGCAGCTTCATCAACCCACCGCTGGTCGCCATGCTCCTCGCACTCATCCTCAAGCGCGCCCTGCTTCCGCAGTTCTTCACCGATGCATGCAAACTCGTCGGCAACTCGACGTCACCCCTTGCCATGTTGTTCGTGGGACTGAACGTGGAGCTGGACTTCAACTGGCGCGCGCTCATCGCGACGGGAATCAAGCTCGCCCTCGTACCGGCGATGGCGCTAGCCCTGACCCTCGTCCTGCCCGTCGCTGGCGACATCCGCAGTGCATTCATCATCCAGAGCGCCATGCCCACCATGGTTGCCAGCGTCGTGTACGGCGCTGAGATCGGCCTGGACGTCCAGAAACTGTCCCGGAACGTCGTCGTCTCGACTCTCCTGTTCCCGCTGACCATCCTCTTCTGGGCGCGTTTCCTCTAGAGAAGACGTCATGGACAAGGACGAGCAGCAGTTCGTCGCGTTCGCGCTGCAACATCCGGCGGCAGACGACCTCATCGCTGCCGTCCGGGATTTGTGTGTCGTCCCCACCGACCTGGGCAAGGCCTGCGTGTCCGCAGCCAATATCCTGTGGGCGAACAACCAGCTGGAATCCGCACTGATCCTCTGGGAAGAAGCTACGCACCACCTCGATCCCGAACATGAGCAGCTCGAACTCGCCCGGTGCGAGGCAAACGTGGGGGCAGGCTGGGCCGACCGGGGAGATGCCACCAGGGCAGTGCCCCACGCAGAACGCGGACTGGAGCTGGCGACCAGGCTGGGAGCGTGGGACCTCATCTTCATCTGCGCCTCGAACCTGGGGACCATCGCCTTCAGCCACGACAACTATGCCGAGGCCAGACGCCTGCACGGCCTTGGTTTGGAAGCAGCGGAGCACGCAGGCGAGAAAGGGTGGATCGCCGGTTGCCTGGTCGGGCTGGCCTTCGACGAAGGAGCGATGGGAGATCTCGAGCCCGCTCGCAATCATCTTCAGAAGGCCCTCCCGTTTGCGCGCGAGCGGGGAGACCGGCAGCTCGTATTCACATGTCTCCGGGCACTGACCCACATCCACCTGCTGCTCCGTGACTATCCTGCCACCGAGCAGGCGGTTCTCGAGGCAATCGCTCTGGCGAGCGAGCTAAAGGTTCCCAGCGTGACAAGTGAATTGTATGGTGAACTGGGAAGCGCGTACGCCAGACAGGGTGACATCGCCAGGTCACAGGCAGCCTACGAGCGATCCATCGAAGCCGAGGAGGCCGACAGACAGGCACCGCCTCCATCCGGCCCATCTCGTAACGTGCGGTAGCTCGCAATGATTCCGGATGATGCACCACGCATGTTGAAGCCCGGTGGGCACATGGGTATACTTCGTACGGGACAGCGCAGTCTGCCCTTACTCTACAATGACAGGAGGAACACATGGGAGTCACTATTCGTACAGCACGGCTTGCCGACCGCGAGCGGATCGTTGCCATCAGCTCCCAGATATGGGAAGGCGACGACTACGTACCACAGGTCATCGACGAATGGCTCCGCATGCGGGATTCCGAGGTGGCGGTCGCCGACCTGAACGGATCCGTCATCGCGTTCGCGCATGCGGTCAATCTGACCCCCGGTTACGTGTGGCTCGAGGGGATCCGCACGGACACGGCAGCCCAGGGCCACGGCGCCGGCAAGGCGCTGACCGAGTACTTCATCGAGAAGGCGACCCGCGAGGGGGCAGAGCGCATTGGACTCTCGACGTACATCGATAACCTCGCAAGCATCCACATCATCGAGCAATATCGCTTTGTGCGCCTGGCATCGTTCATCCTTGCAGAGGCGAAGCTGGACGGTCCGGCCCGGCCTGCCGCGGAGTTGTCACCACTAGTTTCGGCAGTGCCCTTCGACGAGGCGCGCGCATGGATCCTGGGCTCGGCATCCATCACGAAGAGCTGCGGCTTCCTGTCCCAGGGTTGGAAGTTCTGGCCAGTCGCCCGTCCCGGTGTCGTCGCATGGCCACCGTTCGACGCCGCCATAGGCATCCGCTCGGGGGATGGGTCGCTGCGGAGCCTGCTGGTCGTCTGCCGTCCCGACCACGGACCCGGCGGGGCGTCGATCGACTTCGCAGACGGGAGCCCCGAGGACCTGGACGTCCTCGTCCGTCACGCTCTTGCCCTCTATCCTGGAGCAAAGTACATCCAGACGATGATCCCAGCCGGTCAGGCCGTCCACACGAACCTGCTTGAGACGGTGACGGGGCTCGAATTCGACGTCTGGCGCCATGGCGAACCGGACGTGTTCGTCTACGAGCGCGCGGTCGGACAGCCTCACTAGTCAAGCGGGAATGCTGGCACGACCACACCTGCTGCACAGCATCAGCCACTAATGAGAAGGAGACTATCGTGCTGGTAGAAGTGAAGGACCTTACGAAGCGCTTTGGCAAGCTGACCGCCGTAGATGGCGTCCACTTCAGGATTCCCGCGGGCGAGGCTTTCGGCCTGCTGGGACCAAACGGGGCCGGCAAGACCACGACCGTCTCCATGATGTGCGGTCTGGTCGTGCCCTCCCAGGGAGACGTCATCATCGACGGGCACAGCATCCTCCACGACCCGATGGCCGTCCGCCGCGTCATCGGCGTCGTGCCGCAGGATGTCGCCCTGTACCCGACGCTCTCTGCCCGGGAAAACCTCACGTTCTTCGCGCGCATGCAGGACGTCCCTGCGGACACGCTTGCATCCCGCGTCGACGCCGTCCTCGACATCGTCCAGCTGGCCGACCGCCAGAAGGACCGTGTTGAGACGTATTCCGGCGGCATGAAGCGCCGCATTAACATCGCCGTCGGCCTGCTCAACCAGCCCAGGCTGCTGATCCTGGACGAGCCGACCGTCGGCGTGGACCCGCAGTCGCGCAACAGCATTCTGGAGACCCTGAAGGAGCTCAACCGCCAGGGCGTGACACTGCTGTACACAAGTCACTACATGGAAGAGGTCGAGTTCCTGTGCACACATATCGCGATCATCGACCACGGCAAGGTCATTGCGGACGGCACACAGCAAGACCTGCGGCTCCAGGCCGGCAACAAGGACATCATCAATGTCCAGCTCGTCCGGGAGGCTGGCGACGTCGTCCGTGACCGCCTTGCAGCACTGCCGGGAGTGGACACGGTCGAGCTCCGCGACAAAACGGTTCGCATCGCCACGAATCAGGGCCGATCGCTGCTCGCCGGTGTCATCTCCACGCTCGACGACGCAGGCTGTCCCGTGTCGACCATCGACGTGAAGGAGCCAAATCTGGAAGACCTGTTTCTGAACCTTACCGGGACCAGCCTGAGGGACTGACATGAAGTTCTGGCACATCGCAGTCAAGGACCTAAAGGTCCGTGTGCGTGACAAATCGGCATTTGTGGTCCTGCTGATCCTCCCTATGGTGATGATCATCATCCTGGGGACCGTCTTCAACTGGGCAGGCAGCTCCTTCACGGCAAACGTCACGCTTGTCGACCTCGACAGGGGCGACATGGCCAGACGCCTGACGCAGGATGTCTTCGGCAGTCCACAGCTCAGGGACCTCCTGGTCGTCACTACCGTTTCCAGCGAGGCCGAGGCGCGCTCGCTTGTCGAACAGGGGAAAACCGGCGCAGCCGTCATCATCCCTGCAGGGTTCAGCAGCAGCATGCCCGCCGGCACCAAGGTCTCCATCATCGTCCTGGGTAACCCCGAGACCGCCACACAGGCCGGCGTCATCCGCAACGTCGTGGAATCCTTCACGGCCGAGGTCCAACGCAGGCAGCTGGCCGCATCTATCGCTATCCGCACTCTGCAGGAGTCCGGCGCTGTCCCACCGCAGCGCATGCAGGAAGCCATCCAGTCCGTGCTGCATGAGGTCGGCATCTCCCAGCAGACGGAGCCCGTCTCGCTGAGGACGACGACGCAGGAGGGTCTCAAGGTCCCCCGAGCCCTCGACTATTACGCGGTGGGCATGGCCCTGCTGTATTTGATCTTCACCGCGAACACGGGCACCGATGGCATGCTGGAGGAGAAGCGCCAGCATACGCTGCCCCGTATCCTTGCAACGCCGACCTCTCGTGTCCAGGTCCTCCTAGGCAAGCTCGTGGGCATCTTCGCCATCGCCGCGCTGCAGTTTGCCATGATCATCGTCCTGACCCGAGTGTTGTACGGCGTCAACTGGGGTGCGTCAGTGCCTGCGGTCATCGTCATGGCTACCGCGACCGTACTTGCCGGGGCAGGTCTTTCCACGATGGTGGCAGCCCTCGCCCGCACGCCCGAACAGGCCGGCGAGATCGGACCGGCCGTGGCCCTCATCTACAGCCTCCTGGGCGGTTCGATGTGGGCGGTGTACAACATGCCGGCATGGATGAACTCCGTGTCGCGACTCACCTTCACGCGGTGGTCTATCGAAGGCTTCACTAGCCTCATGGTGAACGGCGGCGGGGTCTCGTCCATCCTTCGTCCCGTCGGCGTCTGTCTGGCCATGGCTGCCGTATTCCTGCTCATCTCCGTCACGGTCCTGAACAGGAATTACCAGTAGATCAGGAGTCTGCCATGTTCCGCAAAGCACTCGTCGTCGCAGGTCTTCAGCTCCGCCTCATCGCACGAGACAAATCGTCGCTTATCTGGCTGCTGCTGGTCCCGATCGTCTTCACGACCATTGTGGGCATGGCATTTGGTGGATTCGGCTCCTCCGGTCCCGCTCCCAAGGTGCCCATCGCGTTCGTCGACCTCGACCACGGGGCGGCCAGCAGCATGTTCGAGCAGGCCCTCCGTGCCGAGACCGCCCTTGACGTCCAGACGCCCTCCCAAGAAGACGGCAGGCAGAATCTGAAGGATGAGAAGGTCCCTGTGCTCATCGTCATCCCCACAGGATTTGGCGCTGCCGTAGAAGCCGGCACCAAAGCGACCGTCGAGGTGGTCCGGTCGGCGGGGCAGTCATCGGGCTACTTCCTCGAGCAGCTCGTGTCCAATGCGGCCGCCCGCGTGTCGACGCTGGCCTACGCGGCCTCGGTGACGACAGATCAGCTTGCGCGGTGGGTGGCCCTCAATCCCGCCGGCCGTCTCACAGCATGGCGAAAAGCATTCGCTAGTGCGAGCACAACATTGGCCGAGGCGCCGACGGTCACGACAGACTACTCCGTCCTGGCGCGCACGCAGCCACAGGTCCAGCTTCCAGACAACGCGACACAGAGCAGTACCGGGTTCGGCGCCATGTTCGTCATGGCAGGCGTGCTGGGGACAGCTACCGCCCTGGTGAGCGAGCGCCTCCGGAACACCCTTGCTCGCATCATGACGACCTCGACGTCCGTCCTGGCCTTCCTTGGCGGAAAACTGATGGCCATGATGGTCGTAGGGATTGCGCAGTTTGCACTGTTCATCCTCTGGGGCAGGCTTGTTCTCGGGGTGGACTGGGGCCGCGATCCTCCGGCGGTTGCAGCGATGGTCGTCCTGTACGTATTCGCGGCCACCGGGCTTGGTGTCCTGGTCGGGTCGCTGTGCAGGACGATGGCTCAGGCCGGAGTCATCGCGTCATTCGTGACGTATGGAACGTCCATGATTGCAGGCTCGTGGTGGCCCATCGAAGTGGCTCCTCCGTTGATGCAGCAGCTGGCACGCGCGTTCCCGCAGTACTGGGCGATCAACGGCCTCAACAAGATCGTCGTCCGGGGGCTGGGGTTCGCCGCGATTGCGCCGAACTTGCTGGTCTTTGCAGTCGCCGGCATCGCCTTCCTTCTCGCGGGATCCGTCATCTACGTCCGCGAGGTGCGGTCATAGGGGGCTTTCGCGCACAGGCGTTCGCCAGACCTGTAGTCGAGCTTCAGACAGCCAGGTAGACGGAGAGGGAGCGGAACCAGTCCAGACGCTCGCGGTCGACGGCCTCGAGCCCGTACGCATTCAAGAACACCTGCTGACCGGCGGGGTCCAGATACCCAAACATCGTTGCGAGGTCGTACCATGGATCGCCGAGATCCGTGAAGGACCAGTCCAGCACGGACGTGATCCGCTCCCCATCCAGCAGAACGTTCTTCGGTCGGAAGTCGCCGTGGAGTACGGCGACGACGCCAGGCTTGGGGCAGGTCGCCCTCAGGCGCTCAAGTTCCTTGACGGGGTCGCCCGTGATGCCCTTGGCGCGGAATTCGGCCCTGCTCATCACCTTCTCCTGCAGATGACGCTCAGCCCAGAGCAGCTGCCCGTCGATGCATTCCTGCCAGCTCACTGTTCCGACCGGCAGATGGTGCAACGTCGACAACATCGAACCTACGGCCATGGCGATACGGTCACGCTCGTCGCTGGAACCAGCCTCACGTAGAACGTCCGTCGCAGAGCGACCGGCAGCGTGCTCCATCAGCAGGAATCCGAGAGGCCGGCTCTGGACATGGACAAGTGCCTTCGGCACAGGGATCTCCGTTCCATGCAGCAGCTTCAGCACTTCATACTCGAGAGCAAGCTCCTGCATGCGATAGGCTCCGCGGGCGACCTTGAGCACGAAGCGCTGCTCCGACGCGTTCTGCAGCAACAGCACCAGCCCGCATCTGCCATGGTACGGGGACGACCTGTGTACCACCGGTCCGGTGACTGCGAGCACCTGGGCAGGCAGCCGTAGTGTCATCGGATCCAGGCTCATCGGCGGCAAGCGTTCAGCGGGCGTCAGGGCGCATGTGATGGACCTGATGCGTGGTCGTATGGACTCGCTCGTGCCTGAATCGATAGCGCGTTTCATATCAATATGATACCGTCATTTGGTGTATTGAACA
>JAPLGK010000017.1 GCA_026390195.1 Caldisericota bacterium | reverse complement strand
ACGCCCAGCTCCTTGAGTTCCGGCAGCAGTCGGCGGAAGGCGCCGCTGTCGATAAAGGTTGGGGTCGTTCCACCCCAGAACGCGTAATCGACGTAGGCCTTGGACTCGACAGCCTTCATCTTTGTTCTGAAGTTATCGGATGTGGTCACCGGCGGAACCGACGTGCACGGCATGTCGACGATGGTGGTGACACCGCCTGCGGCAGCCCCCATCGTGCCGGTGCCGAAGTCCTCACGTTCCGTGAAGCCGGGATCGTCGAAGTGAACATGTCCATCGACCCCACCCGGCATGACAAAGAGGCCATTCAGGTCGATGGCAACGACTCCAGCCGGGGCAGGCTCACCAAGTGCGGGAGAGAACTTCTCGATGATGCCGTCTGTGACCAGAATGTCGACTGCCAGGAGCGTTCCGTCAGGTTGTGCTATCTGGGCGTTCTGGAAGAGCTGCCGCATGGAAACCTCCTTTAGATGAACAGACTGACAACTTTGAATCTCTCAACGTCGATCAGGCCGAAATCCGTGATCTTGAGCTTTGGAATGACCGGAAGAGCCATGAACGCCAGTGTCATGAACGGATCGTCCAGTGGGCAGCCTGTTGCGTCGCGCATGACCTTTCCCAGATCATCCAGGCGGGCCGCGACCTCAGGTATGGACAGGTCGGACATGATACCGCCATACGGGAGGGGGAGAGAACCGACAACCTGCCCGTTGTTCGTCACCGCGAGACCGCCACCGATGAAGGCGACCTGTTGTACGGCCAGCAGCATGTCGCGGTCAGCAACGCCACACACGACGATGTTGTGGGAATCGTGGGCAATCGATGAGGCCACCGCCCCCTGTTTCATCTGGAAGCCGCTGATGAATGCCACGCCCACGCGCCCCGTGGCGTGATGGCGTTCGAAGACTGCCACCTTCAGAACGTCTTGGTCGGTGTCCGACACCACACAGCCAAGCGTGTCGACTCTTGCGTTCACGCGGCGCTCGCCGGTCACACCCTGATGGGGTATCAACTGCAGGACTCGCAGCTGCTTGCCTGGCTCGGCCTTGACACGCAGGCTCTGGTAGGTGGGAGTAGCAATGTTGATGCTGTTCTTGATGCCGTAGCTCCTCGAGGGATGCCCGTCGTCAGGGCCCAGGTAGGCACCGTCCTTGGCCACAAGCTCTCCCTTCGCGTAGGTGGATGACGGCTGGACGTGCCGCGGGTCCGGGAAGATGATGAAGTCGGCCCAGTAGCCGGGGGCAATGGCTCCCTTGCGGGGAAGGTTGTAGTGGGTGGCCGGGTTGAGCGAACCAAGGCGTACGGCGGTCGGGAGGTCGATGCCTGCTTCAAGCAGCAGGTTGACCGCATAGTTGATATGCCCTTCCGAGAGCAGGTCGGACGGGTGCCGATCGTCTGTCGCCAGCATGATGCGGTGCATGTTCTCTCGGGTCAGCAGTGGGATCAGGGCTTTCACGTCCCGAGTCACCGATCCCTCGCGCATCATGATCCACATACCGCGGGCCAGCTTCTCGCGGGCTTCATCTGCCGTCGTGCATTCGTGGTCGGTAGAGATGCCCGCGCCAATGTATGCTTCCAGGTCTCGTCCAGTGATGAAGGGCGCGTGCCCGTCGATCAGCTGTCCGTCGAAGGCGGCCAGCTTGGCCAGGACTGCCGGATCCCTGAACAGGATGCCAGGGTAGTTCATGAACTCGGCAAGACCCAGGATTCGCGGGTTGTGGCGCAGCTCCGACAGCTGGTCGGCGTCGAGTGTCTCGCCGTTCGTCTCGAGGTGCGTCGCCGGGACACAGGAGGGAAGCATGAAATAGAAATCCAGCGGAGAGTTGCACGTGGCCTCGAGCATGAACCGGATGCCGCGTGCTCCAGCGACGTTGGCGATCTCATGTGGGTCTGCGATCACTGCGCCCGTGCCACATGCAAGCGCTACCTTGGCGAATTCGCCTGGGACGACCATGGTACTCTCGATATGCATGTGGCCGTCGATGAAACTGGGCGCAGCATAGGCGCCTTTGCCGTCGACGACCGTCACGCCGTCATATCGCCCGATTCCTGCGATCTGGCCGCCCGACAATGCAATGTCGACATCGTCCTCGATGTGTCCGTCGAAGACGTTCACCAGGTGGATGTTCCTGACGACCACGTCTGCCGGTATGTGGCCGGCTGCGACGTCGATCAGCCGTGCGATGCGTTCCTGAGCCGTCTGAATCCTGCTGATCATGAGTCTTCCCTCACGCCTTTTCCAGGATGCGGACAAGCTCAGTGTTTGCCTGTTCGACAAGCGCTTCTTCGTCACAGCCCATGACCTGGCCATCACGGTAGACGATGTTCCCATTGATAATGGTGCACGCTATGTTGCTTGTGGATGCCTCGTAGACCAGTCGACAGTATGCGTTCGTGTGAGCTCCCGGCTGAGCGAACACATCCCGTCCAAGGTCCACGAGCACGATGTCGGCTCGCTTGCCCGGTTCCAGCGTTCCTAGTTCTTCGTCCATGCCGAGTGCTTTTGCGGCATCCACGGTCACCATGGAGAGGACCTGCTCGGGAGTCATCGTCTGTGGGCCGTATTGCGGTCGAAACGCCGTTGCCAGGACAGCGAGCTCGCGTATGGCATCCATCCTCCCTCCATACAGGGGACTGTCGAACCCGGGCAGGACCGGCGTTCCCTTGCGGACAAACTCGGGGAGGCGGGACAGGGGACGGCCGAGTTTCAGGTCGGCCGTCACGTTGATGACCACGCGCGCGCCGGCCTTGCGGATGACGTTCTGTTCCAGTTCCGAGGCAAACGACGGGTTGACCAGGAACGTATGCTCTCCCAGGACTCCCAGCGTCTCGAGAGAAGCCAGCTCCTGAGGGCCGCTTTCGCGGCGCATGCGCTCGACCTGGCTCTTGTCCGTTGTCAGGACGATCTTGAGTGGGTAGCCACCTGCATCGGCGAATGCCTTGGCCTGTGTCAGGCACTCATCGGTACAGAACAGAGGGTTTGTGGTGCTCACCCCGTATCGCAGCAGGCCGCCCTGGCCGCCAGATGCAATGTCATGGGCAAGCGCCTGCGCGTCGGACATCTGTTCGCGGAGTGACATGCGCAGAGTCTCAGGCCAATCCGGCGTACGGTCAGCCAGCATGCGTCCGCCGATGAGCCTGAACCCGAGAGTGCGGGCTGCCTGAAGGATCTGGTCCGTGTGGCGCATCGAACCGCCTTCGAAGAGCGTCGTGACGCCGCTGCGAATCGACTGGCAGATCCCGAGTTCAGCCGAGCAACGGACCTGTTCGGGAGAAAAACCTCCAATAAGCCTGAGGGACGTTCTCTCTCGCTCGGCATCGTCCAGGATCTGGTCGGTCTGACC
>JAPLGK010000013.1 GCA_026390195.1 Caldisericota bacterium | reverse complement strand
TCACGCTCCAATCGTCGTCTCTCAGAAGTCTCACGAGACCCCTTGGTTGCCAGGAATTTGCCGACAGCCAGATCGACCTTGATGAACCCACCCTCCGAAAAAGAAAGCGAGGCGGGCACGACCGTCAGGCCTTGCTGACTGATGAGAGATGCAATCCTGATAAGCTCGCGCCGGTGGACAAGGAGTCTTCTGCGACGTTTGAGCTCCTCGTCGGTTGTGTGCGCAAAAGCGTAGGGCCCCACGGACATCTGCACGAGGTAGAGCTCACGACCGTAGAACCGGCAGTACGAGTCTCCAAAAGCGAATGTCCGCGAACGCACGGCCTTCACTTCCCAACCACGCAGTTCTATGCCAGCCTCCAGGCGCTCAAACGCCTTGAAGTTGTGCTGGATCCGCTTATTGGCGACGATCACTCCGGGTTTGTTGTCCATGTCTGCCGCGCAAGCACTCCAAGCACAGAGATGAAGTCCTGAGGAAGTGGCGCCATGACCCGCACCTGGACTCCCGAACCCGGCGCAACAAACGAGAGAGCAAATGCATGAAGCATCTGCCGCTCTATGACAACGTTGCGTTGCGCCCTGTATCCATAAGTATAGTCTCCGAGTACCGGATGTCCAATGTAGGAGCAGTGAACACGTATCTGATGCGTCCTCCCCGTCTCGATGCGTATCCGAAGGAGAGATGCCTGGTTGCCAAAATGCTGGATGACCTCGAAGTCAGTCGTGGAAGGTCGACCCGAACTGTCGGCCTGTCGAAGAAGGAGCCCTCGGGAATGAACTGCTCCAATGGGCACGTCGATTCGGCCACTCTTCTCCGCAAATATCCCCCAAACCAAGGCAAGATACTGTTTCTGCGCGTCATGGTTGCCCAGCTGTCGCTTGAAGCACCTCCACCCGGCTTCAGAACGGGCCAGGACCATCACGCCGCTCGTGTCCTTGTCGAGCCGGTGTACGACTCCCGGCAACTCGACACCCTCTCCATCATAGAGCGTAACTCCACTTGCCAAGGCCACCTCGGTCAGCGTCCCCGCCGCCTTGCCCGGCGCAGTGAAAACAGGCAGTCCAGCCGGCTTGTTCACCGCAATGACATCGTCATCGACATACAGGACCGGCACCACGACCGGCCCCAGCCTCAACTCATGCACGAAGGCCCCAATGGTTAGGAAACAGAAGTGCAAAGGCACACAGTATTGCACCGGTGGTTACAAAACAGTCGGCCACGTTGAACACGGACCAGCCACGCACCCACAGAAAATCGGTTACCTGCCCGGCCACGACACGATCGATGAAATTGCCCGCAAACCCTGCAAAGACGAGAAAGAAACCATGAGCCAGTCCTCGGTCTCCACGGTGCAATGCAGCGATCGCCGCGACGCAAACGCCAATGCCGAGCACTGCATTCACCGGCACGACCCACTGCCGCCCTCCAAAGAGTCCGAACGCGACTCCCTTGTTCATCGTCAGGACAAGCCCCACCGGGCCTGCCGTGACGGCATGCTGGAAAAGATACCGCCGTGCCACCCATTTGGTGCCCTGATCCGCCAGGATCATCAGGGCAACAAGAACCGACCAGCGGAGAGAAGCGCTTGGCCTGTTCATCTTGTTTCTTCGACCATTGCACTGCCTTCCAGACCGATTTCCACGGTCTTGCTTCTCGAAGCGTGTCCACGTATGATGCGAACCGCAGAGCGAGCCACGCCGAAGTGATGACTGAGAATCTCCAGGAGCTCCTCATTTGCCTTGCCCTCGGCAGGCTTGGCATGTACGTGGACGCGCCAGGGGTCTCCTGGTTCCGCGTCCGATCTGCTGCTGCCCGGGATTACGCGTACGTTGATCCGCATAACGTCTCCTCTTCAACGCAACTGGGCCGTCCATCCCGGGTCAATTCATGAGGAAAAGTGTCTGAAGCCAGGGTCGTCGAGTCATCAGAAATGTGCGCGTAACTGCCACGTTTCTTGATGACCAGAGGTTGCATCCGCTTGGCAATCTCATCCCGTTGATCGCGGCAGAGAAACGCCTCGTGGAGCAGGACGACGATGTCCACCTCTGCACGTCTTGTCCGGAGACCTCCCTTCGTGTGTTCTGGGACATCCTTCCATTCCAGCATGCGTGCGCAAGGCGTCTGTGCCTTGTCATACGCCGTGGTGATGTGACTCCCGGTCCTCGTCTTGCGCAGGAGCTTCAGATTGGAGGGGGACCAGCATCGATTGCCACTCTTCCTCACTCGCATAATCGTGACTACGAGCAATTGGTTACACCTGAGAAGGTGAACAAGGTCCAAAAATACCCATACCAACACGTATCATGTTCGAGCCATGTTCGATCGCCAGTTCAAAGTCGTCGGAAGTTCCCATGGACAACAACGTCACATGTGACGAACCCAAGTCGCTGGCGAGTTCGCTGAACAGCACGCTGACAGATTGATACATTCTCGCCCGCATTTGCATTGTTGCTTGAAGAGGGACCACTGTCATCAGTCCGGAAATCTCGTGCAGCCAAGGAGTACCGGCAGCGGCAAGCTCGCGAATCTGGGGCACAGTCAATCCACCTTTCTGGGATTCTTCACCGGCATTCACCTCCAGCAGGAACGTACACGCTCTCCGTGCAACGCGATCCTGGACACAGTGCAAACGCTCGAGGAATTCTGGGTCTGCCGAATCGACCGCGTCGAATACCCGGAGGATGGCGTTGTACTTGTTCGACTGGAGCCGACCGATGTACCGGACAGTTACCCCGTGACTCTCGCGCAGGGCGAAGACGTCCTTGCGAATGGCTTCCTGGAGGTAGTTCTCACCGATTTCGGTCGCCCCTGCATCAATAGCTTCAAGGATCCGGGGAAGAGGCTGTGTCTTCGTCACGCAGACAATATGCGGTTCGCCGGGCTGACCAGCCGCCCGGCGATACGACAAACAGGCTCGCTCGCGGACTTCCGCGAGACGCTCAGCTATCGAGCCCACATTCGGCGCTAGAAGCCGCGAGGCGGCCCCTTGCGCAGTATGGCGGGGAGCTCGACTTCCTCGACCTTGAATTCCTTGAGAATCTTCTTCTCCTGTTCCACTTCGGCCTTCTGAGGCTGCATCCCGGACGCCACCACCGTGATACGAATCTCATCGTTAGCCTC
>JAPLGK010000137.1 GCA_026390195.1 Caldisericota bacterium | reverse complement strand
TCTCGCTCCCGGTCGCTCGATGACGCCGGCAATGGTCTTGATCCTATTGGCGTCCCGGCCTTCACTGATGTTGGGAACACACTCTATGACCTTTTTCACGCCGCCTCCTGGAGTACACCCGATGAACGGATGATAGTATAGCCCCACCTGTGCCCGTGCGCAAGCGAACACCCCCTCAACCGCTCACGTATGGAGGCAGCCCATGAATGGAAGGATCCGTGTTCTGCTGGCAGTCATCATGACACTTGGTCTGGCTGTTGGCCCTGCAGGAAGCATAATGCCGGCGGCGGCCGAGACAACGGTTATCACACTGACAATCGGCAATCCCAACATCACCGTGAACGGTACAACACGCCCTATTGACGCCAGCGGCACGATTCCCGTCATTGTCGGAGGCCGTACACTCCTCCCGATACGGGCGGTCGTCGAAGCGATTGGCGGCACCATCGAGTGGAACGCCACGACGCGGACGGTCACGATTGCCGCGGGCGCGGTCACCATGGGTTTGACAATCGGCAACCACATGGCGACGGTCAATGGCACCATGACTCCCATCGATCCCCAGAACGCTACCGTTGTTCCATTCATCATAGCGGGACGAACCATGCTTCCCCTCCGGTTCGTCGGTGAACAGCTGGGAGGTACGGTCGAATGGAATGCGGCGACCAGGACTGCAACACTAACGTTTGTCGCCCCTGCTGCATTGACCGCTCCCAGCCTGCTGGAACCAACAGACGGCGCGCTCTTCACCTCGACGACGGTTGCCTTCCGATGGACCCCCATCGACGGAGCGACATCGTACAGCCTCTCCGTCATCAGTGAAGGCAAGGAAGTCTATCGGGGGACAAGCACGACCAGCACGCTCATTCCATCCAGCACTGTTCTCACCGCTGGACAATACACATGGACCGTCACGGCAGTGCGAGGGTCAACCACCGGTCCTGTCTCGTTGCCACGGAGGTTCGCAGTCCGACTTCCCATGTCAGCCGCGGACATCGTCAAGAAAGCGACGCCGGCAGTCGCGGAGGTCATCGTCGAGTACACGGACGGCAAGCGCGGAGTCGCAGGGGCTTTTGCCATCGACACTGCCGGCATCTTCGTCACCACCTACGAGATCATCAAGGGGGCCATCAGTGCCGTGCTCATCCTGGGTGACGAAACTCAGCGCACAGATATCCGGATCCTGGGATACGACCTAGCCTGGAATGTGGCCATCCTGCGAGCAGCAGGTTCGACGCCAGTCCAGGCGCTCACCCTCGCTGTCGGGCAAAGCGCACAGATGAACCAGGAAGTGGTCATGGTCGGACCAGTCGTCGCCGGGATCCCTCAGTTCACGGTTTCGGGGGTCGTCAACGCCGTCGGAACTGGAACCTTCAGCGTCCGGGGTGCCGCAGAAAACGCGGTGGAGGGTGCTCCTGTCCTCGACGCATTCGGTGATGTCCTCGGGATGGTCGGCACCGATATCAAGCCTGTTGCAGGAACCTTCCCGGCGACGTTTGCCGCGTCCATCCGCGCTGTTACTCGGACGTCTTCCTGGACAGTTCGCGAGGTCACGGAGCGCGAAGGCACGGGCCTGCAAGCGCTGGATCGGCCTACCCTTGCTGAGCCGGCCGGCGAGGCCGTCATTGGGTCACTGACTCCGCAGTTCCGCTGGAATACGGTTCCGGGCGCCACCCGCTATCACTTCTGGGTTGGAGAGGGGCGCAACGCCTCCGGTGACGGCATCGTGAGCTCCTTCATCACCTACACCAATCCCGTAATCCGCCCTGGCGTGCTGAAGCCTGGGGCGACGTACACGTGGGCAGTCCGGGCAGGGAATGAACGGGGCTGGGGTCCATGGACACAGGATCGTATGTTCACGACCAGCAGTTCCATCGTTCAGCCTTCGAGCCCCACCATTCTCGAGCCCCTTGATCGCTTCGTCGTCAAGTCGGCCGAACCCGTCCTCTTCTGGAGCCCTGTTGTCAACGCAAGCCGTTACTACGTCTGGATTGGCCTGTCCGCTGAAGATACGGTCTACGAGACATCCACGACGAACACGTCGGTCACGATTCCCTCGGGGACACTCGAGTCAGGGAAGACCTACCAGTGGACCGTGCGTGTCGAGAACAGCTCGGGCGTCAGCAGTCTTTGGGTGACGCCGTTCCCAGCATTTACACTGGCAGTCCCCTCGGGCATTGGCGTGCCCGCCCTGCTGAGCCCGGCACCCAAGGCACTACTGCCGTTCCTGAACCCCACGCTTACGTGGCAAGCCGTTCCCGGAGCCACCCGCTA
>JAPLGK010000164.1 GCA_026390195.1 Caldisericota bacterium | reverse complement strand
AGGGCAAACACGACAACGGAGCCGATGATGGCGAGCACAGCTGACGAGAGAACGGTCCTGCCCACCGGGGCCAGCGGTCCACCCAGGTCGCCACGGAGCGCCGTGGCCGCGAAGACTGAGGCGAAGATCAGGACCGCAGCGCCCGTTCCAGCGATGTTGATGACATCGGCCAGGTCCTGAAGTTTGCGCTCCAGGGGGGTCTGCTCACGCTTGGTGGTCTGGATGTCACGAATGATGATGCCACGCTCCGAGGAGTCGCCCACGGCGACGGCCAGCATCGTGCCGCTGCCCCCCACCACGTTCGTTCCACCGACCAGGAATGTCGAGCCGCGCTTGTCGTCGGGGTCATCTGTCCCGTCCTTGGCAGCCGGCTCTGTTTCCCCGTTCCAGAATGACTGGTCGACGGTGAGGTTGCTGGTGGCCACGAGCCAGCCGTCTGCCGGGACCTTGTCGCCGCTCTCGAGATGGACGAGGTCGCCCGCTACTAGTTCGCCGACGGGAATCGTCCTGAAGCGACCGTCACGGGTCACCTTGATGGTCAGGTTCTCGTACTCTTTCCGCAGCAGGTCGAACGCGCGGTCCGCCCGCCACTCGAGGAGGAAGCCGACGCCGGTCGCGATGAGTGCAGCGACCAGGATGCCGGCCGATTCGGCGATGCCCAGCCAGTCACCCGCCGAGACGCCCTTGTAAGCGCCTGCGGCCAGCGACAGGACTGCACAGACCAGCAGGATGCGGATGGTGGGGTCGTCAAACTTGCGGAGGAACTGCCTCCACAGCGGTTCCTTGCGGGCGGGTGTGATATCGTTGCCACCATAGAGCTGGCGGTTGTGTGCGACCCGGTCAGCGGTCAGTCCGTCGTGCAGGTCCGTACCCAGGTCAAGCGCCCGGGTCACGACCCGCTGGTGTGTGTCTGTCATGGGTGCTCCTCTCTGTAGGCTGGGCGGTCCGGATATGCAAAGAGACCGCCATGATCACTGTCATGGTGGTCTCGCGTTTTGTGAAGACTCATGACTGCCGGGAGGGTTCAGCCCCTCCGTCCTGACGACAGCCAGCCCCTGTGACGTGCGCAGGTAGCTACTCCCCAACCATGCTTCACTTTACGGGAGAGGCGGCGGCTGTCAATGGGTTTTTGTGAAGTACCCTGTGCGAGACGGTTGATGCGCGACGTTCGGTGCAGGGCGCGAAGACTAGGAGCGGACTGTCAGCTTCGCAGGCTCGCCATCCTCAGGTCATTCCTGTTCTACTCGCGGGCTGTGCCGCAGGACCAGTTTGGCGAGCTCGGTCGCCCAGAGGGTGAAGGAGGCGAGTGCAGTGCCCACACCGAGGTCAATCAGCGAGAGCGCTTCGGTCTGGAAGATGCGCTGGAGAAACGGCGCGTACATCAGGAACAGCTGCAAGGCAAGTGCTCCCAGTGTCGCCAGCACCAGGCTCCAGTTTGCGTGCAGGCGCGGGCTGAAGACAGAGTCATGGAGACTGCGGGCGTTGAATGCCTGGAACAGCTCGGCGAGCACGATGACGGTGAATGCCGTGGTGCGGGCGCGTGTCGGACTGCCCTGTTCGACGTTCAGGACGAAGGCAAATGCGGCCAGCGAGCACAGGGCCATGGCGCATGCCTGGATGAG
>JAPLGK010000042.1 GCA_026390195.1 Caldisericota bacterium | reverse complement strand
TTGCTGATAGACCGTCCAGCCAACACCGGGCATACACCGTTTCTCCATGAAGACTGTTGGATAGCAGGACAGGCCCAAGTCGTGATACACCGCAATCGCGTCCTGCATTGTATGAGTACCTATGATCCTATTCACAGTTGTCCTGCACGTTGGATTTGGCAGACAGTGGCTCTAGAGCGGGATTCGGATCGTACACAGACGTTTGTTCCGTACCTGTTGTGTGGTTCTGAGTAATGGCCACCAGTTCGGCAAGTTCGGCAACGACCAGGTTCCAATTGACGGCATCTGGGCGCACCAGGATGCTCGCCGCAATTCGGCTGCATCTCGAGAGGTCACCAGCTTGTCGTCGACGAACGCCAGGCTCAGATTGTCAAGAAGGTGTTCGCATGGAGAAGCCATCGATGGATACTGCACGAGATTGCGGAAGCGTTGAACAAGGAAAGCATCACCCGGCGAGGAGTGAAATGGCAGCCGAGGCAGGTATCCAGGATCCTCGAGCACCGAAGCCTGTACCGCGGGCGCTATGCACATGCCAAGACTGAAACGAAAGGCCAGCAGGAAGCGATCCTGCACTAACGCCGGACACCTCGGAAAATGAAGAAGCCTCTCTTGTGAGGGGCTCTTCTGCTACTGTGGAACGGCATGTCAACTAGTCGACTTGTGTGGCACCGCACTGTTCGTTGGGACCTACGATGGAGTCATGGAGAATACCAGTGGTTGGGGCAATACGTGCCAGCGTAACGTTTCGGCGTCAGCCGCCGCGGGGTCACAGGCAAGACATCCTGCGTGAACCAGAACGACGAGCAGGCAAGTGACTGCGTGAATTCGGCGCGCGAAACGCGGTCGGCTGCGCACCCTTCTTAGGCGACACAAAGCCTGGCGAGTGTTGTTATGGCTTCCGGGAGGGCCAA
This sequence comes from Caldisericota bacterium, assembly GCA_026390195.1. Taxonomy (GTDB): domain Bacteria; phylum Caldisericota; class Caldisericia; order Cryosericales; family Cryosericaceae; genus Cryosericum. The sequence goes on along the minus strand of JAPLGK010000042.1, from coordinate 3,584 downwards.
CGCTTGCCCCAACTCTGTCAGAACTTGATCCTCTCCAGTTCTGGTTCCTTCAAGGTGTCTGCAAGAGTCCAGAAGAAGGCTTCGCCTGAGTGTATCCGAACGACCTCCCAGAGATCGCCCAGCGAGTTCCCCGTCAACTGGTCAAGGACGACCCCTTCCCCTGCAGCTCTTTCTTGGAGTTCTTGGTCATCCACAGGTTCCACCTTGCCGGTCACTCGCATCTGGCTCGCCTGCATCAGATCCGATGGGTTGTTGTAGAAGCACACCTCGACCTTGGGATTGGTCTTCAGTTGCTCATAAAACCGCTTGGGCGACAGCATGGTGAAGTAGAACCCGTTTTCATTGGCGAACCACAACGCCAACGCCCTGACTCTTGGCTGATCTCCATCTGCCGTTGCTACGAAGCAGACAGGGTTCTCAGTCGCAAACTTGGTACAATCCTGGAAGTCCATGTCTCTGTTCACTCCTTTCATCCTCTCTTCCTTGGATCACCATTCCTGGCCTTCGGGATCGTTCACCTCCCGCCGGCCATAACGATACAGCCACCGGTCTTTACCCGTTCGGCCGACCGCTTGGCGCTCGGCTGAACTATTGTGTACGCGGAATCCGTCTTCCCGCGTGCTTTTGGCATCTTGGAGCGAATCCTCCTAGCTCCCTTCTTGAAGTTGTACTTACGGAAGTATTCCGTGCGACATGCCAGGATGTGCTCTTTTGCAGATTGTTCAACGGGACTCTAACGCCTGGACTGTAGAACAAGAACCGAAATCTGTCAAATGAAAGGAATCGGCGATGAAACCACAGCCAACACCCAAGAAGCTTCTGGAAGAGGTGCGCGACGTCCTGCGCCTGAAGCAGTATTCCTGCCGCAGCGAAGAGGCCTGCATTGGCTGGGTCACGCGCTACGTCCTGTTTCACGACAAACGCCACCCCACCGACCTGGGCGCGCCGATATGCCTTCGAGCACGGGTCAGCTTCAACGAACTGCTCAAGACCTCCCTCGAGTAGTACCTGGACCAGTCGGATCATCCTCAGGGAAAAGACGGGTGGATCCCCTGAGAGCATAGGCAAATCGCGCACGATAGACGGTCAAATTCGCAATGTCAAGAGGGCTGCTTTGTCCTGACACCCTTCTCTTCGCAAATCGCGTCTGACGAGTCTTTTTTCCTTGCTGTCCACAAATCTCAGGAATCTTGACAGCGGACACGGCCTACGATGATGTGGTACAAAACGCGGACACCGACGTCCTTGAGGGCTTGGGTGATGTTGTTGGTCGTGTCGATGTCCTCCTTGCTGGGATCCGCTTCTTATCTGGAGTGTCATGCAGGGCTCCTTCCAGGCGATCGGGCAGGAGACGCGCTGCACACGGCCTCTGTCACCTGAGCAGAACCAGTCCATGCTGTCTCTGACTGGGAAACCAGCCCGGATGCTACCGCCCTGCTTCTGTTGACATTTCTGCGGATCGCAGCTGGCCCAACTACTAGGTAGTCCTCTCACCGGTGGTCCGGTGACCGATTGGTCGAGTGTGGCCGTGCTGACGCGGCATCCTGGTGCAAACATCTCAAATCGTCTCAGGAAGAACCGTCACCTCTTCGTTTCCGTGCCTGAACACCAATACCCCCGTCATTGCTCTCCCTTCTCCTCTTTGGTGTGCAGCCCGGATCCCCCTCGAGCATCCCCTTGAACTCATCAGCATATTGTCGAGCGACTTCTTCGACAGACGTTCCCTTCCCAGCGGGCCCGGTGACCTGAGCGTTGACCTCCCGCCTGTCGTACCACTTGTCCGGGATCTTATTCTTCATCCCCCAGATGCAGGAAGTCACGTCACAAGCAAGCGCGCGCTGATAGAGAAACATGACGACACGCGCGTCTGCAATCTCTTTCGAGTCTTTCAGAGCCTGCGCCAATTCAGGATGCTGCTTGCGTCAGGCATTCAGCGTCGAGCGGGTGATGTGCAGGCAGGAATCTGCTCATCGGTGAGGCCTTCCTGGGCAAAGAGTGACACCAGGAGTGGATGCACGTCTGCCCGGTAGCCGGATCGGTATCTTCTCACCGCCCGCTCTCTCGACGCTCACCAATTGCCCGAGATTCGCCTTAGGCATGGTGCGCCTTCTGCTCTCGTTCCCTTGCGGCAGCCACAGCATCCCACGCCTTCTTGCCGCTCGCGTCCCAATCTGCCCGCCACCGCTCGAGGATGTCGCTCTTCTGGGGAATTCCCATGCGCTGACGATAGAGAGCCTGTGTCAGCTCCCAATTCTCTGCTTGCGCCCGCTTCACAATGCGGTCTTCATTCAATCCCGCGCCCGCTGCAAGGGTCTCCAGGGTCAGCTCGTCGTCTGCCCGGACGTACAGGTCTCTCAATGTCTTCCAATCGTATCTCATGTCGCCGCCTTCTTCTCCCGTCTCGGGACCTTCACCACGCGCTCATGCCGGAAACAGGTCCAAGCAACATGCAACCCCTCGAAGAAGAGGTCTCCCGTCCCCTCATGCCCTGTGCCCGCATACATGCGGACGCTTGCCTGAATTATACCAGCAATGTCGGGAACTCTGCCAACCTCCCCGGTGACCCTGGTCTGCATCGTCTCTGTCGTCATTCTTTCGCCTCCGTGTGTACGATCTCCAGGCCCGCCTCTTGCTATCGCTCCCCCTCGCGGCAGCTTCATCCCGTTCACCTGCTCTCACGAAGTCCAGTTGTTGACAATAGATCTGTCACTTCTGGAGTTGCCGATTCGGGATTGACGTAGCTGTCGACTGAGAAGCCCCGGACACTTGCCCGGGGTCGTTTATGTGTATAATGAGGGCCGTTACTGTCGTGGCATCCAAGGAGTAGTCGTGAAGAAGCTCGTCATAGCAGAAAAGCCGAGTGTGGCGGAACAACTTGCTGCGGTCATCGATCACTGCAAGAAGAGCCGTGACTATTACGAAGGCGAACACTACATCGTTTCGTGGGCGGTAGGCCACCTTGTTGGATTGGCAGAGCCCGAAGACTACGACAAGAAGTACAAACAATGGTTGCTGTCCTACCTGCCTATCATCCCCGAGGCGTTCCGGTTCTCCGTCCTCGAGGGCGCGGAGCAGCGTTTCAGCGCACTCAAGAAGCTCATCGCCTCCAAGGAAGTGGACGAAGTCATCAACGCGTGCGATGCAGGTCGCGAGGGCGAGTTGATCTTCCGCAACATCTATGTGCAGGCGGGAGGAACAAAGCCTTTGTCACGCTTGTGGCTGTCCTCCTACACTGATGAGAGTATCCGTGACGGATTCAAGCATATCCGTCCCGAATCCGGATATGATGACCTGGGCAGGGCGGCGCTGGCGCGTTCTGAGGCAGATTGGCTGGTTGGCATCAACGCCACCCGGGGACTGACGAGGCGAAATGGGTCGCTTGTTACGGTGGGGCGTGTGCAGACACCAGTTCTGGCACTCATCGCAAAGCGCGAGAAGGAAGTCCAGGCATTCACTCCCATGCCCTATTTCGAGGTCGATGCCCAGTTCAAGGTCGTGCCGCATGGTGAGCCGACCTATGCAGGACTGTGGCATCGGGGATCCGAGAGCAGACTCGCCGACCAGGAAGCCGCTGAAGCCATCGC
>JAPLGK010000052.1 GCA_026390195.1 Caldisericota bacterium | reverse complement strand
CCTCCCGTATCCAGTTTCCGGTCTCACTCTGGTAGCACTGGGACGGATAGGAGTAGCCAGCCTCAAGAGCCTGTCTGGCAGTAAAGTAGCCCTGCTGGCGGGAGGCGATACTGCGTATGTTGCGTTCCGATTCCTGTGTTGTTCCCATTTGCACAACCCTTAACATTTTCTTAAGTATTGTGCAATTCCTAGGAAATTCAACAGTTGGACAGACTGGATTCCCTCCTGCGCGGGAGGGACACGTAACACGGGACAGACGCACTTGTTGTAACATTCTGGCGCCGTCCTCACATGCGAAGGAGCCACCACCGATGGCGGGTCTGGTGAAATCAGAATGGGAAAGGGCTAGTCGTCCCAGGTGAGCGTGACCGCCTTGGTCTTCGCATTCCAGCCGACCTTCAGGCCAAGGTTCTCCGCCACGAAGCGCAGAGGGAGCATGGTGCAGCCAGAGGAGATGAGCGGAACAACCTTGCTGTTCTTCGCGTCGATGGCGAGGGGCTTGCCATTCACGAGCGCTGAGTTCTTGCCAATGGTGAGAACGATCGTCGTACCGCGCACCTTGAGGGTAACCTGACGCGTCCTGGCGTTCCAGGCGATGGAGCCGCCCAGATGCTGCACGACAGCACGCAGAGGAAGGAGCGTACGGTCGTCGACGAGTGCGGTCCGGGTATCCAGTGCAATGCGCGCGCCATCCAGAGTCATGGTCTTGCTCCCAATGGTGAGGACTATGGTGTGTCCAGACACCGGGGAAGGGCTGGCAGGAGTGTACGTGACGTCGTACGTCTCGCTTCCAGAGTTTCCGGCACTATCGGCGGCAGCAATCTGGACGGTATTCTCGCCCTTCTTCAGCGAGAGTTCGCACCGGAAGGTTCCATCGACATAGGGAATGACAGGGACGCCGTTAACACTCAGAGAACGGACGCTCGAGAAGTTGTCTCGAACCGAACCAGTAATGGTGAGGACGGAACTGGTGGTCGTTAGAGGAGGTCTTGTAGCAAGCGTAACCGCGGGAGCATGGGTATCAAGGGTGATGGACAGATGGCGGGCAGACATGTTGCCGGCTGCGTCCACCGCGGTAATCTGTACGTCATTTGGACCCTCGACAAGGGGGAGGGCACGGGCAGAGGAGTCGGTGCACTGTGCCGTGGACAGAGCACGGCCTCCGACAGAGATGCTCAACTGAACACCACCCAGACAGTCATCGCCAACCGTGAATCGAAGAGCGAAGGAAGCATCCGTCACAGTGAAGGACGGAGTCGTGTCTCCGGAACAGCTAGTCACGCCGGGCCAGGAGGAGAAATCGGGTAGCTCAATGGTGGGAGGCATCGTGTCGAGGTACCGGGCAGGGAGGAACGCACTATCCGCGCTCGTGCTCACACTGGCGGGCAGGCCCACGCCGCCATCGGTACACGTGACGCGGACGGCAAGGTACATCCCCTCGTCCATCGGAGAAACGACGTAGGAGGAGACTATCGCGCCAGAGATGAGCGCGAGTCCCGTTCCCTCTGCATCACGCGCGCGGAGCCATTGGTGCGTGTAGGACAGGACTGACATGCCAGAGACGTCCGTGTCGATGACATCATTCCAGCTGCCGATCATGGCACACACCTCGTGGTTCACAAACAGGCTTCCGGCGATGCCGGGCCCTACCGTGTTGACGGGAGCGTCGTTGCGGGGGTTGACAGTGATGGATACGGTGATGATCGCCGAACCAGTCAGGCCGTCCTCGACCCGGAGCGTGAAGGTGTCCGTGCCGTTCCAGTTGAGAGCAGGATGGTAGACCCAGGAAGCTGTGGAAGACCCCACGGACGGGGCAGGAAGTGTCAGGCTGCCGTGAGCAGGAAGCGTGACAGGCTGCCACGTCAGGGTGTCGATAGCGTCCGGATCCGTTGCGTGCAGAACCAGCATGAGGGCAACGGGCGACTCATCCTCGTCGCAGGACGTGGACACTGCAGGTCCTTCCGTGATGACCGGTGCCGCGTTGAGGATCGCCACCGGTACGGGCGCGGATAACGCAAACGCCGACTGGTGAAGAGGAACACCCACGCCATCGTCAGTGCACGTCACCTTGGAGAGAACCAGCTGCAGGTTGTCGGCAAGGGTCAACATATACGTCGGACCAGTGGCCCCGGGGATGTCGACAAATGTCGCCCCCCCATCGATGCTACGTAGCCACTGATACTCATAGGAGAGCATCGACGTGCCGGAAACGTCCGTGTCGATCGCATCGTTCCAGCCACCCGACGTCGTTGTCAGGGTCCGGCCAACATGCGAGATGCCCGAGATCGCAGGGGGCGTGGTGTTCGCCGGCATGTCGTTGACCGGGATGACGGTGACGTTCACGGTGATGGTGTCAGTGCCAAGGTAGCCATCGTTCACCTGGACCGCGAAGGAGTCCGAGCCGTTGTAGTTGATAGCAGGAGTGTAGCCGATGGCCTTGCCCAAGCCCATGCCGCTTGCCGTGGCGGTGCCGTGCAGCGCCTGAGTGAGAACGTTCCATGTGAGGGTGTCGTTATCGACATCTGTCGCGGTGAGGGTCAGGCTGAAGGCCGTTGAGCATCCGTCCTCGTCCATGGTGACCAAGGTCGATGTGCCCTCACTGATCACGGGCAGACGATTGACGACTTGGGTCGTCCAGGAGGTGAGAAGGGTGACGCTCTTCGTGGCCGGGAGACCGACACCGTCATCGGTGCAGGTGATCCTCGCGCGCAGGTACTTGTGGGCATCCTCATTCGACAGAACGTAGACGGAAGAGGTGGCAGATGTGATGTCCGCGGCATTCGTGCCAGAGGCGTCATCTGCACGGACCCACCGGTACATGTAGGTTGGGGAAAATGGATCGCCGGAAACATTCGCGTCGATGTCGTCATTCCACTCCCCGAGGTCACCCGTCAGCGTGTTGCCGACGTTCATCGTTCCCCAGATGCTAGGGAATACCGTGTTGACGGGAGTGTCGTTGCGAGGGCTAACGGTGACGTTGACGGTGATGTCATCGGCGCCGATATGCCCGTCGCTGACCTGTACTACAAAGGAGTCCAATCCGTTGTAGTCGGTGGTGGGCGCATAAGTGATGATGTTGGAAGTACCGGTCCCGATTGCCGTGGTGGCAGTGCCGTGGGAAGCAGGGGTCGAGATGCTCCACGTCATCGTATCGCCGTCAGCGTCCGTGGCATGAAGGGTGAGGCTCCAGGAAGTGGGGCTCCCATCCTCGTCCACGGCGACGGAGGTGTCTGCTCCTTCGCTGATGACAGGAGTGGTATTGGCCGTCGTAAACTCCCTTATGGTGCCATAACCGGTAGCGAAGTCGGATCCATAGGCTCCGTAAGCTACGGCTCTGAACTCGTACGTCGTGTTCGCGCTAAGTCCGGAGAGCGCGAAGCTGTAGACACCGGTCGAAACTCCGGACCTGACAGTGGTAGCGTTCCACGTGGCGCTGCCAAGCACTCTCCACCGAAACCAGACATCAACTTTCCCTGCCCCGTAGCCGCCCTTGGAAGTAAGGTTGCCATTCAGTGTGGCCGAGGTCGCACCAATAGTAGTCGGCGCATTGGTCGTGACGGATGGCGCAGTGTACGCCATGGCCGGTGCCGCCAGCGAAGCGCTGCACAGCAGCATGATGAGAAGCCCAAGAATGGTCTTACCCGACGACAAGCCTTTCACTGCTGTTCCTGACGTCATTTCTGCCCCCACCCCATGTCTGAAAGATTTCCAGAACAGTATGAATGGCGAAGAGCACGTGTCAAGAACTTCATTGAGTTGATGACTTCAGCGGCACGCGAGCAGGCAGGAGCCAAGGTATGACGTTAGCAGTACCATGCTCTCGGCTGAGAAGCGCGCTCATCATCCCACTCAGTGAACAGGAAACAGACCCAGGTAGTATTGGTTCCTTCGTCCGGACCGCATGAAGCTGAGACGATGCCGGCAAGGCGTTGATGAAACCGAGGCAGGGTCCTTCTGATTGTCCGCGTGATGAGGAAACCCTTGGTTGTGCCCCTGGATATGGAAAAACCCCCGTAAGGGGGGAGATGGAAGGAGACATGACCCTGGCAGCGACCTACTCTTCCAACGGGCTTCCCCATTAGTACCATCGGCGTATCGGGCTTAACTTCCGTGTTCGGGATGGGAACGGGTGTTTCCCCGACGCTATGACCACCAGAGTCATGTCTCACATGAAAACGAGCAGGAACTGCAGGCTGCCTGCACCCTCAAAACTGTACGAGCCAATGACGTCCCCGA
>JAPLGK010000003.1 GCA_026390195.1 Caldisericota bacterium | reverse complement strand
TCTGACGGCTGTCTGCCGCGAGCACGATTCCTTCGGGAATCGTAACGTTAATGCCGAGTGACATGCGTCACCTCCCATGCGGTGGTATCCCTTACAGCATGAGCAGGTTTGACCTAAACGCAACCCTTGTGGGGTCAGCTGCAATTACGCGCTCCAGTGCTAAGCACGCCGGGTCAGCCTGATTTGGCCACCAACATCTCCTGGAAAAGGACTAAGGGCTGGATTCCAGCCTGCGCGGGAGTAGAACACCGTGGTGTAACATACTTGGAACCGTCCCGAGAATGTTACAGTCGATATGGGGTCAGCTGGCAATTCCAGCTCTGAGTGGCAAGTTCGGCGTTGTCCTACGGCGTATCGGGAACGAGGATCCCCGGGGGAATCATGCCGCCGAGAGGGTCCATCATGTCGTCGATACCGGTCACAGGGCGGATGCCGTCCGCGTAGATCGTGGTCCTTACGCGCCGCCCGACGACACGCACGATCGTGCCCAAAGGGATATCCGAACCGGCGGGGAAGTAGGTCTCCTCGGTGACGATGACCAGCCAGTGTTCACCCGTCAGGCTGTCGACGACCCACCGCTCGGTCGTGCGGGTCTTGACGACGCCGATGACAGCGTTGTCTCTCATACCGCCGAAGGGGTTTCCTCCACGTTGGAAGAGGTCCCGTCCCGGCCCAGCGCGGAAGGCGAGCCTGGTGAGGTTGGTGCCATACGCTGCACCGGCCCCGGCTACGACCGCGACGACAAGCACGGCGACCAGCCACCACTTCGCAACACGGTAGAGGCGGGCCGTGCGCCGCAAGACGACGAACGAGAGGATACCAAGGGCGACGACGAGGACCAGCAGCTGCCATGGGAAGTCGAACAGGCCAGGAGGTCTCCACTTCGGGCCGAGCCGCAGGTCCGCCAGCGTCCCATTCTGGACGAGGATGTACACGCTGCCCGCCAGTCCGAGCGCGGTCAGAACAAACAGGATCGCGACCGCCGAGTGCTTCAGCATGCGCTCGAGCCGGAAACGCCATGTCGCGCGGGGCTCCATGTGCTGCTCCTCGATCTGCTCGAGTATTTTGTCCTTCAGGTCCTCATCCATGCTCTACCCCTCGTGGCTGTATCTCTTGTGCGGCGGAATGCTGCTCCAGCAGTTTCCGCAGCTTGCCCTTGGCCCGGCTCGCGGTGGGTCCCACCGAGTTGACCGCGACCATCAGAATATCCGCTATCTCGCTGTAGCTCTTGCCTTCCACCACTGAAAACAGCAGGACGTCTCTGCCGCGCTGGTCCAGCTGACCCAGCGCCTTGCATACTGCCCCTTCTAGTTCCTGGCGCAGCGCCTCGGCCGGGACGTCCGTATCGCCGGTCAGGATCTCGACCGTCTCGCCGTCCAGCTCCAGCTCAGTGGGAACGGTCCCATGACGCTTGCGGGCCATGTTTACCGCCGTGTTGTGGACGATGCGGTACATCCATGCGCTGAACGTCAGATGCGGATCGAATCCGGCAAGGTTGCGGTACGCCTGCAGAAACGCCTGCTGGATCACATCTTCCGCTTCCTGCCGCCCGATGAGGCGAGCAGCATATGACGTCAAGGGTCGCTCATACCGCTCGACCAGCATCGCAAAGGCGTCCCTGTCTGTGAGCGCCTGTCGAACCAGCTGCTCGTCCGTCGGCTCCTGAGCGCGCATGTTCATACGTCTATGATACGCCTCACTTCCCGGTTTCGTACACGTAACATTGCGGATGAACGCTATGAACGTCCCCGCATGACCCGCGGACTGCTCGGCGACGTCACGGGGCCGGGTCATGACAGCGCGCCCCGCGTTCACAATTGTCTCGTTGCAGATTGCGGGGACTTGGATATGATGAAGGCACACCCCTTGAGGGGTGGGGTATCAGGTTATGGCCTCAAGCCGCTCGTGAAGGTATCCGGGAGGAACACTTGAAGACGAAGGATCTGGAAATCACTGGGATGACCTGCGCCGCGTGCGCAGTGGCCGTAGAGCATTCGGTGCAGAAGCTGGACGGCGTCGTCTCAGCCTTGGTCAACCCGGCCACGGAGAAGCTGACCGTCGAGTTTGACGAAACCCGCGTCGACGAGAACGCGCT
>JAPLGK010000214.1 GCA_026390195.1 Caldisericota bacterium | reverse complement strand
CTGAACGAATCGCGGCGCTCGGCGGACAAGTCCACTCCAGACATCGAATGTGCCGCCTACGCCGATTGCGATAGGGATACCCATGTCGCGGTGGTGCCAGATCCACTTCTCCTGGGCTCCTCCGCCCATGCCGACCAGGAGGATGTCGACGTGCGCTTCCCGGATTTCCTGTATCACGTGCGCTTCTTCTGCCGCGTCAAAGTAGCCGGAATGGAAACCGGCGAGATGAAGACCTGGGTAACGTGCCATCACGTTGGAGGCGGCCCGTTCGACGATATCTGGCTTTGCACCGAGCAAGTACGCGCGGTAGCCCCTGCGCTCGGCGAGTGCCAGCAGAGAACCCGAGAACTCAATGCCGGGGATGCGGTTCTCGATGCGCGGGCCCAGCATGCGCGCTCCCCATACGATGCCAACGCCGTCAGCAACGACCAGGTCCGCCTGCCGAACAATCTCCAGAAAGTCGGCGTCCCTGAACGCACGAGCTGCCATCTCGCCATTGAGCGTTACGACGAGATGAGGCACTCCGCTTTCCACGAAACCGTCGGCTATCTCAAGAAGCTCGTCAATGTCCCTGTTGCTGATAGAAATGCCGAAGAAGTCGATGTTGTCGACATGTTCCCGAGGTGACCGGAGCACAATACCGACGAATCGCGGAAGTGAAAGGATGCGAGGCAGCCGCTTGGGATCAAGCACAAACCGGTACAGCCACTCAAGACCGAGTCTCTGGACGCGAGCAGGTGCACGTTTGAACTCACCCGACAGGACGTTGTAGCTTCCTCCTACACCCATGGCAAACGGGATACCCATCGAGGAAAGGTTGCCCGCAAGAAAATTCTCCTGCTTGGGACTGCCCATGCCGACGAATATGATGTCCGCCCTGGCAGCGGCGATCTCTGCAACCAAGCCGGGTTCGTCGGCAGCGGTGAAGTATCCGTCGTGTGAACCGGCTACGACGAGGCCAGGGTATCTCTCCTTCACGATTGTCACAATTCTGGAGAGTGTTTCCGGGCGTGATCCAAGAAGAAAGAGTCGCCATCCACGAGCATCTGCCAGCTCGAGAAGCCGCAAGAACAGGTCGACACCTGTAACCCGGGACTTGATACGTTCGTGGTAGAACACGCGCGAAGCCCACATGATTCCTATGCCGTCGCAGAAATTCAGGTCGCTCTTGCGCAGGACCCTCTCAAGGGCTTTGTCCCGTTTGGCCTTGATAACCTTCTCGGGATTGATGGCCACACCCATATGGGGGGTGCGAGACGCCACGAAGCCCTCGACAGCAGCGAGAGCCTCGTCGATGTCCAAGTTGTCGACCGGAACACCGGCGACGTAGAGTCGTTCAGCCATCGCCCAGTCGCAGCGCCTGCGTTCTACAGACGAACGTACCAGGGTTGATGAAGGACGTCGGCGTCATGTTCGAACACTCCCCTGAAGTCACATAGAATAAGGCGGCCAGCTGCCGCCACGGTTAGCTTCTTCACGCGCTCATAGTCTACATTCGCCTGTCGGATGGGCAGGACGAGTGCGTCTGCCCACAACGAGGCCGCATCGATGTCCGTCTCGCGCCCGAATTCCCTCGGCGCCTCAGCGACGCTGTCGAAAACACGCACTTCGGCTCCCGCCTGCACAAGCGCCGTGGCAAGGTCGACGGCCGGGCTTACTGAGACATCGTCCGAGTAGTCCTTCATGGCGATGCCGACGAACAGCACATGCTTGCCCGCGAGCCCCCCCATCCTGCTGGAGATGCGCCCGGCAATGTAATCAGGCTGAGCGGCGTTCGCCTGACGTGCGGAGATGAAGGTCGGCAGCAAGTCGCCGCATTCGTCCTGGCTTGAGAGCGAACCGAACAGATAGGGCGAGGCATAGGGGATGCAGTGCCCCCCGACGCCGATGCCAGGCATGAGAATCCTGACTCTCGAGTGGGTATTGCAGGCCTCGACCAGTTCCCACGTGGGAATGTCGAAGCGATTCGCGAAGCGCGCCAGCTGGTCGGCGACTGCAATGTTGACGTCCCGCTGAGCATTCTCGAACATTTTCGCCGCTTCCACAAGTTCGATGGAGGACGCTCTGAAGACGGGTTCGCGGTTGACGGCTCCAAGCACCTGGGTTGCGCGGTCCAGACTCCTTCCAATGATACCCCCGACGACCAGCGGCATGCTGCGAAACTCATCATACGCGTGCCCTTCAGCTATCCGCTCCGATGAATACGCGAGGTCAAAGTCGGTGCCTGCTACGAGCCCGCTTGCCCGCTCCAGCGTGGAGAGCACGAGGCCGCGAGTTGTGCCAACGGGTGCCGTGGATCGGCAGATGACGAGATCCCCTTTCTTGAGCAGCTTGCCGAGCTCCACACAGGCGCCCGTGAGCATGCTCATGTCTAGGGCCCATGCATTGTCGATGGGGATGCCAACCGTGATAATGAAGGTTGCCACGTCCTTTGGGAGTTCGTCGAACTTGCTGGTGACGTTCAGGCTGCCATTTGCAAGACACGTCCGGAGGACGTCATTGACCGGCACGCCGTCGAAATCCTCGCGCATACCGAGCGAAGATGCCTTGATCGACTCGATGCGGTGCGGGTCGATGTCGACCCCGGAGACCTGAAATCCGTCCAGCGCATAGGTGAGCGCAAGAGGCAGGCCAACATAGCCAAGACCGACAATTGCAAGCTTCCTTTCCATTTCTTCCTCCATATTCAGGACGGGTGGTGTGTCAACGTGTCGAGCACGCGGTCGAATTCCGTGATCCGGAACGACCAGTCAAACCGTCGGGACGACTGCACCCGGTAGCGACGGAGCTCGAGTGAATCTGTGTCGATGGTGTCTTGCACTGCGGCAACGAACTCCTCAGGGGTGGACGCGAGTCGCACCATGTCTTCGCCGAATACCCCAAGGGCGTGGATTATCGATGAGACCACAGGCAGTCCAGCCGCAACATATTCATAGAACTTCAGTGGGTCGACGCCCAACGTCAGCGGCGATTCATGGAAGGGGATAAGCGCGACGTCGTAGTGGGGGGCTTCCAGCGCGATCGCGGCCTGGGAGAGCGCTCCCTTGAAGACGATGTTGGCATGGACGGCCAGTTCATCACGAACAACCGGCAGGGCCTCGCCGAAGCAGTCGATCTCGCAGTCTGGATACGCGGCAGCCACGGCGCCAAGTGCCTGCACGTTGAACCATTCGCGCATCGCTCCGACGTACAGGAATCTGCGCTGCCTCGGCAGTGTAGTCAACGTGCCAAGCCAAGTCATGGCAGGCGCGGCGAATAGCTCGTGGTCCACGCCATTTGGGATCAGGCTCAGCTTGTGTTCGTGCGACGAAAACTTGGCGGCAATGATTTCATTGGTCGCGATCACAGCAGATGCGATGTCGGCAGTCCGGGCCTCGAGGTGGTCGACGGTAGCCTTGTCGAGGAGTCCAGGATAGGCGCTGTGGTCGTCGACGCAGTCGTACACGACCGGAGCGCCAAGCAGACGGAGAGCTCCGGGGACAAACGGCAGATACGTCAGGACGATACCGACATCGGCTGTCCAGTCACCGGCGAGACTCCGCAGGTAGCGGTAATAGGTGAGCGAGTCGTGATTTGCCACGCGCTCGTACTTCTTGAAGCACGGAAGCCACGGCGTGGGCGACGCGGTCCACATGTGGTCTCCTTGCTCGTGCGTGCCCGACCGCCAGGCGTTCAACTTGCCCCTCATCTTCGGGCGGGCTGCCGCTAGCCAGGTTACAGGCGCCTCGACGTAGAGAACGTCGTAGCCTCGTTCGGCCAGTCGGCGAGCGAAGCGCTGTTTTCGGCTGGGGAACGAGCGATAGTTGTTGGTGCTGAGGACAAGTGCCTTCATTCGTCTGCCTCGGGAACAGCGCCGAGGGCGAAGAGACTCCACATAGGAAGTGCTATTGCCCACGAGTTGAGAAGGTTGTCGGTGAAGAGGTTGACCAGAAGCGCAAGAAGACCTACCGACGCGAACAGCCAGAGCTTGTCCTTCGAGCGGAAGAAGCGTGTGGCGACGCACGCGAAGGCGCTCGACAACCATGAGACATACAGACCGAAGCCGACTATGCCCGTTTCAGTAAGTACGCGAATCCACACCGAATCCATGGAGATGCCCGTGAAGTAGCCATACTTCTGGGCGGCGGAACCTCCAAAGGTGCCAAGACCGCTTCCAAGAAGAGGGTGATCAATGAGATTCAGAAAGGCCTGCCTCCAGCGGAACAGGCGACCGAGGTTGTTGCTCTTGTCGACATAGGTTGAACTGAGCAGGTTGGTCATGCGGAGTCGGAATGTCGGGACAGCGACGAGGATACCAGCGCCGGCGGCGGCAAACACCCCTGCAAGTGCGGGGTTCAAGATAAGGAGTCCGACGAAGAAGGACCCCGCGGCCGACAACCAGGCTGCTCGCGTCAACGTGAGAAGGAATCCGCCGCCCATAACCAGAACGCACCCCACGGCGACCGCTCGCTCATACCACGTTGTTCGCACGACGGCCGTGTACACACCCAGGGGGATGATGGTCTCAAGGTAGGCAGCGAGAACGTTGGGGCTGCCGAAGAGCGAGAACGCCCGAGTACTGATGACCCCACTCTCTGTGTCTTTGTCAAGCCACTGAGCGGGTACCGGAACCTTCCGGACATACTGATAGACACCGATAAACGCTATGATAGTGGCACTCGCCACAAGGTGTGGAACCGTCTCGCGCAGAAGACCGCCGGCATCCCCGTCGACGAGGAGCCAGAGGACGACAAAGGCCATGAATGGTTCGAACGCCAGGCGGGCTTCATGAATGTAGGCGCCGATATAGTAGGTGTTCGCTGCGTAGCTCAAAAGTGTTGCAGAGGCAAACAACAGGGCCGTCAGAACGACGGGTGAAGCCGTGAGACGCCCGATCTTCTGCCAGCTCGTGGCGACGGCGAAGACAAGGAAGACCAGAAGCATGATCTCTTCCCACAGGTTGGCAAGAGGCAGATTGGCCTTCCGGACCGTCCAGTTGATAAGAGGGTAATAGGCTACCAGCAGGAGAAAGACCCTCGCTGCCGAACGCCTCCTGGTGGAGTCGAGGTTCATTCCATCCCTATGGGAGATCGCGCACCGTCAGGATCCGTGTCCAAACCTTCCAGGTGTCCCCATATATGGCGACGTTCGCCCCGGCGAGAATCTTGTCGCGAGCGTACATATAGGCCCACGCAACCTTCGCGTCGATGGACTGTGCAGTGATGACGACGTCCTTGAGGATCGGGTGCCCGACGACGTGAAGCTCCCCTTTGCTGTCAAACGCGTCCACGGCGGCCGGCGACGTCGTGATGCTCGTAATCGTGAAACACTCCTTGCCCGTCTCGTCATAGATGGGGGCACCCATCTTGATCTCTGCGGCCGTCTCCGGCTGTATTCCATACGCGAGGAACGTGGCCTCGATGCGCTTGCCGCTGAGACCCTTCGCCCCGGGAGAGGGACGCAGAAGCTTATAGGCTGCAGCGACACCCGCGGTGACGACGACCGCAAGAACGATTCCAACAATCCATTTGTTTCTCATATGGTACGACCCCCTTGTGTGAGTTCGCCCTTTCGGCCGTGGAGGCCGTCGGAGACGCCCCTCACGAAGCAATACAGAAAGGCACGACGATTATTGTAGAGAAGCACAATCGAAATGAAACGCCGAACTGCGAAGAGAGGTAGGAACAGGGCCAGAAAACGGGCCCGCGTAAGGAGCCGGCGCTGCGTCAGAATACAGTTACGGGTTCCATAGTACAAGCGCCACGGCTGGTCGACGAGGACGGCAAGGGACCTTCCCAGAAACCGCAGTTGTCTCCGGTTAGCCGAAGGGTGCAGCAACCGGCTCGCAGGGATGGCGTACCCATGGAACCCCGCCAGCGTCGCTCTCAGAGTGAACTCTGTGTCGTCGTACCATCCATACAGCGACGCATCGAAGATACCGGCTTCGAGGAGCAGGGAAGACGGGACGAATAGGCCTGCCATGGCACAGGTGTCGAAGGCAAACTCAGGATCCTGATAGCGTTCTCGGGGCACTGGCTTGAGTATCCCAGTGCGGCGACTGTACGTGAACGAATTAAAGAACGGGAGTTCTGGCTGTGACGTATTGTAGCATGCAGAGCGGAAGTACGTTCGCACGCCGTGCATGTCGGCACCTCGCAAGAGACACGCCAGGGCGTCTGGATCGACGACGGCATCGTCGTCGAGCATCCATACCCAGTCGGCTTTGAGCTCGAGTGCCTTCTGCTGGCCGATGGCTGCACCTCCTGCCGGCCCGCTGTTGTGTTCCAGGCGAACAACGTCGACATCCTGCCGGTATTCCTGGGGAGGCGTGTACGGGATGGCGGACCCATTGTCGACGACGACGACCCGGTCGGGTCGCTGGGAGCCGTGCAGGATCGACGACAGACAGCACGATGCCGTTCCGGGGCGGTCCATGGTGATGACGACAGCAATGACGCTCATGAAGGAGTGGTTTGCTTTGGTCGGCTGGGCGACGCCGAG
>JAPLGK010000037.1 GCA_026390195.1 Caldisericota bacterium | reverse complement strand
TACTTGCCGGACAGGTAGTCTTCGGTTCGCTTGTCCTGTGGGCCGACGAAGACGCGCTTTGTCTCGCCGAACTCCACGAGTTCGCCCAGCATGAAGAAGGCGACGTAATCCGAGATGCGCGCTGCCTGCTGCAGGCCGTGGGTCACGAATATGATACTATAGTCAGACTTGAGGCCGGACAGCAACTCTTCGATAATCGCAGTCGACTTCGGGTCAAGGGCGCTGGTCGGCTCGTCGAACAGCACGACTGCCGGTTCCATAGCGATCGTGCGCGCGATGCACAGGCGTTGCTGCTGCCCTCCGGAAAGGGACGTGCCGGCCTTGAACAGCTTGGTCTGAACCTCGGTCCACAATCCGACTTTGTTCAGGGTCGCCTCCACGATCTGGTCCGCCTTGTCCCGCGAGAGGCGCTGCCCGGTAAGCCGGTAGCCGGCCAGCACGTTTTCATAGACGGTCATCGTAGGGAAGGGGTTGGGCCTCTGAAACACCATGCCGATGTGCTTGCGGACGTCCACGATATCCATGGTCGACGTGTCGGTACCCTCGAGCAGGACGGTGCCCGAGCAACGGGCCCCAGGCGTCATCAGGTGCAACCCATTGAGTGTCCGGACGAATGTCGTCTTGCCACAACCAGACGGGCCCATGATCGCGGTGACCCTGTTCTTCGGGATGCGTGCTGAGACGTCGAATAAGACCTGATCCTTGCCAAACCAGGCGTTGACCTTCTGTGTTTCGAGAACGATAACAGGTTCTTCCATGAGTGCCTTCCTTATGCCTTCACCCGTAACACGCGGGCGATGAGATGTTTGGCGCTGTACTGGAGCAGCAGGATGAGGAGGACGAGGACAAATGCGGCGCTCCAGGCCTGCTGCTGGAGGGCGGGGTATGGGCTGCTGGCATAGATATAGATCTGGAGTGGAAGAGCTGACATTGGGCGCAACATGTTCCATTCGACATATCGGCTGCCGAAGGCAGTGAACAGCAGAGGTGCCGTCTAGCCTGCGATACGGGCCATGGACGTAAGCAATCCCGAGGTGATGCCGGCTGCAGCGGTTTTGATGCTGACATTCCAGACCACACTCGACCGTCTGGCCCCAAGAGCGTATGCCGCTTCCTTGAGGCCCGAGGGGACTAGGTTGAGTACTTCCTCGGTGACGCGCGTCGTTGTTGGTACGAACATGAAGGCGAGCGCGACGCTTGCCGACAGGGCAGAGTAGCTGCGGAAGCGCGCAACCAGGAACGTGTAGCCGAAGATGCCGATGACAATGGACGGCACACCCTGCAGGGCATCGGCGCAGAGGCGCACGATGTCGGCGAACCGCTGACCCCGGTGTTCTGCGACATAGATGCCGGCAAACATGCCAAACGGTGTCCCGATGGCGGCTGCCACGAGCGTGATGAGGAAGGTGCCGACGATGGCGTTAAACACGCCGCCGCCACTCTCGCCGAAGGGGGCGGGCGCCTTGGTGAAGAAGTCCCAGTTCAGGTAGCGGACGCCCGAGATGAAGATGTGCCACACGATGACGATGAGCACGGCGATGAGTAGCCCGGCCGATGCGGCAACCAGGAATCCCATCACGCCGTTCTTGAGTTTTCGGGCCGTCATTGCTGAACCCCCCGTCTGAGGATGACGCGTGCCGCGATGTTGATGAGGATGGCGATGACAAACAGGATAAGGGCCAGCTGGATGAGCGAACCGACATAGACGGGCGACGTCGCCTCAAGGAACTGGTTGGCAATCGCCGACGCGAGCGTATTGGCCGGGTCGAGAAGGGAATGTGGCAGCCGCATCCCGTTGCCGATAACCATGGTGACGGCCATCGTCTCACCGAGCGCGCGGCCGAGAGACAGGACGAGGGCGCCGACCGTGCTCTTGCGGACATACGGGAGTTCGACGTTCTGGATGGTGTCCCACTTCGTCGCTCCCAGCGCGAGCGCCCCTTCCTTGAGTTCGGTGGGAACGACCAGCAAGGATTCCAGGATGAGCGAGGCGCTGAACGGCAGGATCATGATGGCCAGCAGCAGAATGGCCGCCAGGAGGCCGACACCGGTCGTGCCGCTGGCGACAAGGGCTTCACTGCCCACCAGCTTGCCAAACCAGACCTCGAACTTGCTGACGATCGGGACCAGAACGAACAGTCCCCAGAGGCCGAAGATGACCGACGGGAGCCCACCAAGTAATCCGATGAGGTACTTGACTGGTTCCGTAACCTTCTTGCCGGCGTAGTCAGCTAGAAAGATGGCAATGCCCAGCGCGAACGGGGTCGAGATGAGCAGGGCGCCAAACCCAGTGATGAGGGTTCCGACGACCATGGGTAGAGCGCCGAACTGCTCGGTGACTGGGTTCCACTCGCTGCGCCATAGGAAGGGAAGGCCAAAGGCAGCCCGGGACGCGCGTGAAGTGATGAAGAGCTGAACGAGGAAGAGGACGATAGTCGTGACGAGCGCGACGGCTGCCGTCAGGCCGGCAGCCGTGAACGCGCGCTCTCGGATCAGCTCGCGCCGGTCGCTACGGGATAGCTGTGCCGCCATAGGTCATCGACTTCACAAGCGCCAGCGCCTTTGCAGCGGCGGGCGCAAGCAGTTTGGCATAGGACAGCCCCTCGTTGATGGCCTGGCCGTCTGTCAGCATCCAGGTCAGCAGTTTCTTGAGCGCCTGTGCCTGCTCAAGCGTACGGCCGGCATAGTTCTGTTCCTTGTACACGAGGATCCACGTGAAGGCGCTGATGGGGTATGCATCTGCCCCCGGACTGTTCAGGATTACGATGCGAAGGTCGTCTGGAAGGCTGACTGCAGCTGCCGCGGCGGAGGACGCGAGACTCGGCATGATAAACGTGCCAGACGCGTTCTTCAGCGAGGCGAACGGCATACCCGACTGTTGTGCGTAGATGAGTTCGATGTAGCCGATGCTGCCCTTCGCCTGCGAGATCATGCCGGCGACGCCGTCGTTTCCCTTTCCTCCGACGCCAGTGGGCCAGCTCACGGACTTGCCGGCGCCGACCGTCGACTTCCACGACGGGCTGACGGCTGCCAGGTAGCTAGTGAAGATGGACGTGGTTCCCGAGCCGTCCGAGCGATGGACGACAGTGATGACAAGGTCAGGGAGGGAGAGGCCCGGGTTGAGTGCCACGATCGACGGGTCGTTCCACTTGACGACTTTTCCGAGAAAGATCCCCGCCAGGACTGTCCCGTCGAGTTTCAGGGCAGGCGTGCCGTCCAGGTTGTACGACAGGACGACGGCGCCCACACACGTGGGGATGTGCAGGACAGAAGCGCCCATGGCCGCCTCTTCCTGATCATTGAGGAATGCGTCGGAAGCCCCAAAGTCGACCGTCTTGTCAGTGAGAGCCTTAATGCCACCGCCCGAGCCGATACTGTTGTAGTTGACGCGGACGCCGGCCACGGTGTCATACGTGTCGAACATCTTTGAGTATAGGGGATAAGGGAACGTTGCGCCGGCTCCAGTCAGACTGGTGACGGCAGATGGCTGCCCCTGGGAGCCGCAGCCAGACACCACCAAGGCGATGACCAGCAGTATCGCCACAACCACAGACAAACGACCGAACATCTTCACGCAGGCCTCCTGATACGTGCAAATCATACACATGACGTGATGCGTATCGACAGAATAGGACAATATGGTCAGTAGTGCTACTGATGGATGTTAAGATTGTACTAAGTGAAACTGCTTCCAGGAGACGGATACGGCGCCCCCGGAATGCCAGAGGCGCTGTCTGGTGGAGAGACGTGGTTCAGTCGGGGATGGGCGCTCCGCCGTATGTCAGCGACCTCACCAGTGCCTGTGCCTTGGTGACTGCGGTTGCAGGGAGTCTTCCGTAGCCAAGCCCCTCATTGACAGACTGCGCCGTCGTGAGCATCCAGTTCAGGAGTCGCTTGAGGGCGATCGCCTGTCCCAGCGTGCGACCAGAATACTTCTGCTCGCGGTACACCAGCAGCCACGTGAACGCCGCGATGGGATACGCCTGCGAATCACTGCTGTTCATAAGGAAGACCTTGAGGTCGTCCGGCAGCTGGATTTGAGCTGCACGCCCTGACGACGCCAGGGATGGGACAACGAAGCTGCCCGAAGAGTTGCGCATGGTTGCGTAGGAGAGCTTGGATGAAATCGCATAGACAAGCTCCACGTAGCCGATGGCGCCCTTGTTCTGTGACACGAGTCCGGCAACTCCGTCATTCCCCTTACCTCCAATCCCAGCGGGCCAGCTGACCGACTTCCCTGCTCCGACCTTCGACTTCCAAGTTGATACGGCCATAGACAGGTAGTTGGTGAAAATGGAGGTTGTGCCGGAACCGTCTGAACGGTGAATCGTCGTGATGGGCAGGTCAGGAAGAGTGACGCCGGGGTTGAGGGCGGCGATGCGGCTGTCGTTCCACCAAGTGATCGTGCCCAGGAAGATATCGCTGACTGTCTTAGCATCGAGACGCAGCACAGGGTTGCCTTCCAGGTTGTACGTGAGGACGACGGCGCCGACACATGTCGGTATGTGGAGCACAGGAGCTGCCATCGCCGTTGTCTCTGCCACGGAAAGAAACGCGTCAGAAGCACCAAAGTCCACGGTCTTGTCGGTCAGCGCCTTGATGCCGCCGCCGGAGCCGATGCCCTGGTAGTTGACGCGAACGCCGGTCTCGCCATTGTAGACATCAAACATCTTCGAGTACAGCGGAAGTGGAAAAGTCGCTCCAGTTCCGGACATCTGGCGTGGGACATCGACGTTGATGATGGGCAGGACGATGGTGACTGTCCGAGTCCGGCCGGTGGACGGATCAGCTGTTGAAGTGACCTTGGCGCCAAGCTGCTCGGCGATGAACCGGATGGGAACGAACGTCCTGCCTTCCCGGATGACGGGAGTTGTGTCGAGCGTCACGATCTGGCCGTTGACGGTCGCGGTGGTGGAGTCGAGTGAGAGTGTGATAGCCTTGAGCGTCGTGGAGCTGTCCGGTAGTCCAAGGTTGACTCGCGAGACGCTGCCGTTTGATCTTTTCGTGAATGAGACGCCGGCACCCATTGACTCGGCGACAAACCGGACGGGGAGCATGGTGCGGCCACCGACGATGAACGGCGCCGCGTCAAGCGTAACGCTTGAGCCAGCGACAGTTGCGACGGTGGAACTGATGGTGAGGACAATGGTCTTGGTCGATGCGGCAGACGCGGCGTACGCGCCGGGGACCACAAGCCCGACGGCGATCACAGCCACGATGGCTAACGACAGGATCCTTCTTCCAGCTGCTGACATACATTCCTCCGATTACTCGATAAACCCTTGGGGGTTTCCAAGTGAGAGTCTAGAGGGGTATGTTTGCCGTGTGTTTTGGTCCTGTTCAGATTCCGTTAAGTGCGCAGGAAATCCTCCGAGCCTGCATGGCCGCTACTTGACAGGCTTCCCCTGCCAGGAGAGCTGTCCAAGGAGGGCGATGGCTGCTGTTTGGACGCTGTCGGGCAGGCTGCTGTACTGCAGTGGCAGGGCAAGCGACTGGCCGTCGCCAAGGAGCCAGGAAACCAGGTCATAGATGGCCACAGCACGCTCGCGTGAGCGGCCGTCGTATGCCTGGTCCTTGTAGAACACAAGCCATGTGAAACTGACGATCGGATAAGAGGTCGCCCCCGGCCGGTTCAGCAGCGTTCCCTGAAGGTCGGCGGTCACGTCGGGAGGGACGGCCGCCTGCATGGAGGAGATGCTGGGGACAACGAACGCGCCTGAGCGGTTTCGCAGCGCGATACATGTCAGGCTGGACTGCACGGCGAAGGTGTATTCCATGTAGCCGACAGCCCCTGTGGTCTGCCGCACCATGGCCGCCATGCCCGCATTACCCTTGACGCCAACGCCGGCCGGCCACGCGACGAGCTGCCCGGCACCAACCTTGTCACTCCAGGTCTGGTCGGCGGCAGCCAGATAAGTCGTGAAGATGTCTGTGGTGCCTGAGCCGTCTGCCCGGTGGAGGACGACGACAGGCGTATCCGGCAGCTTCACCATCGGGTTGAGTACTGCGATGCGTGCGTCGTTCCATGTCTTCACGTCGCCGCGGAAGATGGCCGAAACGAGTGGCGCGTCCATGCGGAGGGCGGGGTTGCCCGGCAGGTTGACGCAGATCGCCACGGCGCCAAGACATGTGGGGATCGCGAGCACCGATCCAGGCAGGCGTGCCTGCTCTTCTGCGCTCAGCAGGAGATCGGTCGCACCAATGTCGATCGTCCGGTCCTGCAGTGCGCGCAGTGCCCCGGACGAACTGAGGGCCCCGTAGACAGCTTTTACCTCGGTCTTCTGGTACCAGGCGTCGAGCTGCTTGACATACAAGGGCTCGGCAAACGTGGATCCGGCGATGGCAAGATCCTTGACTGGAGCCCCCGGAGCAGTTTTGCAACCGGTTGTCGCAATCAGCAGGCTACAAATCAGTAGCGATATGGCAAAATGCTGGATGCGTCTCATAGATCCTCCCTCTTCGTGTCGGATAGTTGTCCAGGTGCTGCGTCAGGTCTGCGGGGCCCCAGGTTCTTGGGAATATGAATGACAAAGGTTGTTCCCTTGTTGACCGAGCTCTCGACGTCGATCGTCCCGTTGTGTGCAAGAACGATGCGCTTGACGATGGCGAGGCCGAGGCCGGTGCCGGGGCGTCCGTGGTCGCTGGCACGGGAGTAGAACCGCTCGAAGATTCGCGGCAAATCCCTGGCGGGGATTCCCTGGCCGGTGTCGGACACGCTCAGGATAATATGAGAGGGATCTGCGGTGATGGAAACACTTATTGCACCAGCCTGCGTGAAGCGATAGGCGTTCTCGATCAGGTTGATGAACAGCTGCAGCAGCATCAGACGGTCAGCGTACAGGAACCGTCCCTCGCTGTCGACGGAAAACCTCAGGGCGACACCAGTCTCGCGCCCCTGTTTGTCGAACAGCTCTGCCAGGTCGCGCTGCAGCTCGCTGAAGTCCACAAGATCGATCTCCGGCGCCCTGTTCTCGAGGCGAGAGAGAAGCGAGATGTCGGACGAAAGGGCGATGAGACGGTCGACGTTTCGCTCGACGATGTCGAGATAGCGAGCGTTACCAGGCTCTTCCCTCAGCAGTTCGAGATACCCCTGGATGGCGGTCAGGGGGGTCTTGAGTTCGTGGGAAGCGTTGGCGACGAAATCGGCCTTGATGCGCGGCAACGTTATGGCGTCGGTGATGTCCTCGAGAACGACCAGCACGCGCCGTTCGTGAAATGCCTTCTCATCCAGTTCATGGACACTGCAGGAGTAGTACCGACCTCGGTCTTCGGCGACGACCGTCTGTGACCGATGCTCGCCGATGCAGCGCTCAATGGCTGCAAGGCAGTCAGGGAGCGTGACGAGTTCCGCGATGTGGCGCCCTGCCACCGGTAGCGCATTGCCACCGAAAAGATGTTCGAACCGTGTGTTGGCAGAGAGAACGGCGCCGGCGCTGTCGAGAATGGCGATCGCCTCCGGAACAGCGTCCAGAACGTCAGAGAGGACTGAGGACTGCGAATGTTCCCGCAAAGTGAGCGTTTCGCTTTCCTGCAGCACTGCGTAGCTTGCTCTCTGCGCTCGTCCGAGTTCGGTGACGTTGGCGTGCATGGCAAGGCCTGCCAGGCTCTGTAGTGAACGACGTTCCAGAGCGTCGGCGAGGTCCGCCAGCGGCCTCGTGGCCATGCGTGCAAGCACGACTGCTAGGACGAGCCAAAGCGCGCTGACGACAAGGAGGAGAGGCAGAGCCCAGGAGAGCGTTCCTGACGCGGACTGCCACGTCAGGCCGACCGGTGAACTTGCAGCGGCAAAACCGATGAGCAGGCCTGAGTCGCGGATCGCAACACAGACGGTGCGTTCGCGCTGTCCCGATTCGATGCGATAGGACACGGCAATCCCCAGGACGCCCGCAGCGGCCTGTTTCACTTCGGAGTCGGCGAGGCGGTTGGCGACCATGCCTGCATCGAACTTCGAATCTGAGACAGTCGAACCATCGGTATTCAGGATGGTCAGGCGAAGCCCGGCAGGAAGATCTCCGTGGACCAGAGGGACAGAAGGGCTCCCGGCATGGACGGCGGTGAGGTACGTCCTGGACAACAGCAGCGCGGAAGTCTCGAGGCGGCTTATCTCACCCGCGGTTGCCTGACGATTCACCGATGTGACCAGGGCAACCAGTGCGGTCGCGAGCACAAGGCCGGCAACGATAAGGACAACACTGAGCACGTCGAGGATGTACGGTCGATGCTGGATCACGCTTCGTCCTCGAGGTAGTACCCGAAACTGCGTGACGTGCGAAGCAGATGAGCCGCGTAGCTGAGTTTGCGGCGGATGCTGGTAATATGCACGTCGACGACGCGTTCCATGGCGTCGGTCTCACCAGTGGCCTGGAGCAGGTCCTCACGGGAGACGACCGAACCCTTCCACTCGACCAGCGTAGCCAGGATGCGGTACTCTGCGGGTGTCAGATCGATCGGCTTCCCGCCGACACTTGCCGTCTTGCGTGCAGAGTCGACGGAGATCGGTCCTGCGGTCATGGCCCTCTGTTGGGACGCGGCCGAACTCACCTGCGCGCGACGCAGCATGGCGCCTACCTGGGCGACGAGTTCGTGGGGGTTGAACGGCTTGCGGACATAGGTGTCTGCGCCCAGTCCCAATGTGAGAATGACGTCACTCTCGGCCACCCTGGCACTGCAGACGACGATGGGCATGGTGTTGCACGAAGGACGGCTGCGCACTGCCTTGATGACGTCGGCACCGGAAAGCTCCGGCATCATGAGGTCCAGGATCAGGAGGTCCGGGGGCTGCCGCTGCGTGTCGAGCCACGCAAGGAACGTGACCGGGGAAGCGAACGGGACCGGCTCCATGGAGTCCCTCTTCAGGTATAGGCCAATCAGCTCCCGGATGTCATCATCGTCCTCGAGCACCGCTACGCGTCTGATGATCTCACCTCAAGGTGTTTCCATCTGCATCATAAATCTATACTATCAAGGTATTGCGGCAGAAAGTCAAGAAACGCATGGACTGATCTACCATGTCCATCAACTTGTCCGGTACTATGGCTGTTGCCTGACTTGAGATTGGACATTCTCGTCATGTTCGTTATAGTCGGAACAGAGTACTTGTTGCATTCAATTGACTTGACCAGAGGTGAAGCCATGGTGAATTTGGTTCTTGTTTCTCACAGCCCTTCTCTTGCGCGCGGAGCTGCCGAACTTGCGCGGCTCATGACGCAGCAATCTCCACTGATTATCGCGACAGCTGCCGGTACCGGCGACGAGAACTCTCCACTTGGGACCAACGCCGAGGAGATAGCTAAGGCGATGGAAGAAGCATATAGTGATGATGGCGTGCTTGTGCTGATGGATATGGGCAGCGCGGTCTTGAGCGCGGAGATGGCCCTTGAGTTCCTGCCACCGGACAGGAAGGCCAAATTCATGTTGAGTTCGGCGCCGATTGTTGAAGGCGCGGTTTCTGCGGCCGTGCAGGCGAGCCTTGGTGGAAATCTGGAGCAGGTAAGGGCAGAAGCACTCGGTTCCCTTGGCAACAAGGCTGCTCAGCTCTCGGTGCTCGAGGAGAGCAGCGCAGCCCAGGCACAGGCGAGCTCAGAGGCTGTACCAGGTTCCGCCGTTGATGCGGTCATCGAAATAAGGAACAGGCTCGGCCTTCATGCGCGACCTGCGGCGACCTTTGTGCAAACAGCTGGACGCTTCGGGTCGAAAATACAACTTGCTCGAACGGACAATGAAACACGGCGATCCAATGCAAAGAGCATCAATGCCGTTGCCAGCATGGGTCTGCGGCGCGGGGAGACGATTCATGTGTGGGCTGAAGGGCCGGACGCATCCGCAGCAATCGATGCGCTAGGAAAGGCAGCCGAAAATGACTTTGGCGAAGCCGAAGAAGCAGCAGTATCCACGGCCACAGTCCCTGCGGCAAGCGCCGAATGCAGCAGCAAGAGGTTTGATGGCGGCCTCATTGGCATTCCCGCTTCGCCAGGCTACGCGAGAGGTCCGGCAATCGTCTTGAAACTGGCCGAACCAGAAATCAACCAACGCACGATTGATGACCCTGAGGCAGAATGGAAACGTTTGTCAAAGGCCTTGGAAGCCGTGCGAGCTTCGACCCAGCAATTACGCCGGCAGGTATCGACATCTGCGACAGAGTACGATGCAGCGATTTTTGATGCCCACCTCATGTTCTTGAACGACCCTGATCTCTTGGACAAGGTTCGGCTTGCCATTGTTGACGGACACAAGAACGCTGAATGGGCTTGGAGCGAAGCAATTCAAGTTGCACTTGTCGAGTATCGGAAAATCGAAGATGACTACATGCGCGCTCGCGCCGCCGACGTGGCGGATATCGGCCGGCAGGTGCTCATCCAGTTGAATGGAAGAGCGGCCGCCCTGAACATACCGTCCCCCGGGATTCTGATTGCGGAGGATCTGTCGCCCTCTGATACGGCACGGCTCGACCGCGCAATGGTGCTCGGTGTCTGCACAGAAATGGGTGGCCCCACATCGCACAGCGCAATACTTGCGCGGACGCTGGGCATCCCCGCAGTTCTCGGCTGTGGTGAAGCCCTTGGCAAAATTGCCGAGGGAACACCCCTCGTGGTCGATGGGTCGACGGGACAGGTCTGGATTGCTCCGTCTGCGCAGATTTCCAGCGTATACCAGGAGAAGACCGCGGAGTGGCGCAACCTGCAAGCCCTGGCCCGGCAGACAAGCCGCACTCCTGCCGTCAGCAAAGACGGCGTTGCGGTGGAGATCGTGGCGAATATCGGTTCTGCAAAGGACGCGCGGACGGCGTTGGATTCTGGAGCGGACGGTGTCGGGCTTCTGCGATCGGAATTTCTCTTTCTGGGCCGCCTTGATACACCAGAAGAAGAAGAGCAGTTCGCAGCCTATCAGGAAATTGCTGAAGTAATGGGAGGCCGTCCGCTTGTTGTCAGAACCCTGGACGTGGGTGGCGACAAACCACTAGCCTATCTGCCGCAAAAAGAGGAACAGAACCCCTTTCTGGGAAAGCGTGCACTTCGTCTCTGTCTAGACCAGCCGGATTTGTTCAAGGCTCAGTTGAGGGCAATCCTTCGAGTATCAGCAGGTCATAACATCAAGATCATGTTCCCCATGGTTGCAGATATTGCAGAACTGCGTCGCGCGCTCTCTCTTTTGGAAGAAGCCCGGGAAGAAGTGCTGCGACGTGGAATTCTGATCGCGCCGAAAGTCGACGTTGGAATCATGGTGGAAATACCCTCGGCGGCTCTTCTTGCACCAGTATTCGCCCGCGAGGTGGACTTCTTCAGCATCGGCACAAATGATTTGACGCAGTACACGATGGCTGCGGAGCGCGGGAATGCCGACGTAGCTTACTTGCAGGATGCTCTGCATCCAGCGGTCCTTCGGTTGATAGACCGGACCATACGTGGCGCCGACGAAGCGGGCAAATGGGTCGGTGTTTGCGGAGAACTGGCTGGCGACCCCGTGGCAATTCCGATACTGCTCGGCCTCGGCGTCAAAGAGCTGAGTATGGCTCCTGGATCGATACCCGCAGCAAAGAGCCTTGCGCGCACTCTGGACATCGCCGGGCTGCGCGACTTCGCCAGGGAAAGCCTGGAATTGGAAAGCGCAGCAGCGGTAAGGCTCTTGGCAAAGGAGGGGCTGGGCTTGCAGTAGGAGCAGGGATACTATCGTTTGACATTCCGCTACGGGCAATGCTTGTGCAATTTGACGAATGTGTTATCGTGTCCAGGGTGGGTTGTGTAGCGGACGATAGGTATCCTCTTTTGTATGCCACTGTTTTCCCGGTTCCAGGGTTCTAGAAGCCCTGGGTGCCGGGCACCCATGGCAGGTGATGTCTGAAAGGAAAGGGGGTGAACAGGAGATC
>JAPLGK010000061.1 GCA_026390195.1 Caldisericota bacterium | reverse complement strand
ACACCGGCAGGGTTGTGGAAGTTGGGCACCGTATAGACGAACTTCGGGCGGATGTGCGCCTTCTGCAGCTCCTTGAGCCTGTCCTCAAGAATGTCCATCTGCATGCCGTCCTTGTCCAGCGGAACCGTGCAGAACTGGGCCTGCATGCTTCCAAAGGCCTGGATTGCTCCGAGGTAGGATGGCTCTTCCACAATGATGGTGTCGCCCGGATTTACGAACACCTGCGCCGCCAGGCTGAGACCCTGCTGTGAGGCGGTGGAGACGATGACGTTGTCTAGATCGATGCGTGTGACTCCCTCGTTCTCCATGCGATCCATGAGCAGAACACGCAACTTCTTGATGCCCTCGGTAGACCCATACTGGAGAGCCTTCTTGCCGTATTCCCTGAGCGCAAACGTGCTTGCCTCGATAACTCGGTCGATGGGAAAGAAACGATCGTCCGGCATGCCTCCCGCCAATGAGATGATTTCTGGACTGTCGACGAGTTTGAGGAGCTCTCGAATCTCGGATGGTCTAAAACCCAGTGCCCGTTCTGAGAACAATTCTTCTGCGTTCAACGACATCGATATGCCTCCGCATTGTGATGACATTTCGGCAAGTGTCTCTTGGACAGAACATACGGGACTGCTTGCCGATGAAGTATACCCCTATTGGGCACAACGCAAAGCCCGCCTTTACGGCGGGCGTTGGTCATCAATTGGACTGGTCAGCCTGGTCTAGAGGCCGATTTCTGCGGCGATCTCCTTCATGGAACTCAGGCCAATGGCAACGAACTTGTACAAATCAAGCCCCATCTCCTGGCAGGCAAGCATCTGATCGCGGTTTGCCCCAGCGGCAAAACGCTTCTCCTTGAAGCGAACCATGACAAAGTCCGTATCAATGGGCGCAAGCTTCTTCTCTGGTCGAATGAGAGCACACGCGACAATGAAACCAGACAATGGGTCCGCAGCGTACAATGCCTTGTCCATCATGCTCTTCCGCGGCAGGCCATGCAGCACGTTATGGACGCGCACCGCATAGCAGATGTCCTCAGGCACTCCCATCAGATGCAGCTGCTCTGATCCGACGATACTGTGCAGGTTTGCCTTGTCCTTGGTCTCAGCATAGTCGATGTCATGGACCAGGCCGGCCAGGCCCCACTTCTCGACGTCGTCATGGAAGTGCACTGCAAGGCCACGCATAATGGCCTCGACAGCGAGCATATGGTTGATCAGGTTCCGCGACGGCGTTCTCTCGACGATGACCTGATACAGTTCCTCGCGATCCATGGACTATGCTTCGGGTCCCGGAACGGACGGTTCGGCTGGAGCCGCGCTGTCGTCGGTCGTCTCAGACTGCCCGACGTCCACGGCGGATTCGCAGGTTAGCTCTTCAGGAATCGTCTCGTCGGGACCCTGAGTAAGCACAATGCTCTCTGTACGAGCCTTCCTGACTGCAAACCAGGCGGTCAGCCCCAGCGTCAGGACAAACGCGTAGTTCAGAGCAGTGAACAGGATGGTGAGAGCCAAGTTCACCCATGTAGCCACTTGAAAATCAGGATGGGATGCCGCATAGTTGCTGACATAGAAGGAAACGAAGCTGATCACCAGCCACTGCAACGTGTAGTAGGTGGCTACTAGCGCCGTCGTAAGCAGGAGGAACAGACTCACCTTCCCTTCCTGAGAGCGCCTGTAGGAGACTGCCAGCACAAGTCCCGCTATCGACAGGACCACGAATCCGAGATAGATAAAGAAGTCACGATTGAAAATCGCACTGAATGGAATCATGATGCACCGCCTTTGCCTTTGGATGTCTTCGGGGTTACCTTCTTTGTGGAGGTCCCTGTCTTTGTTGTCTTCGTTGTAGACGCTCCTGCCTTTGCTGCGTGACCGGTTGCCCGCCTCCCCGCCCGTGGTCCCTTGTTCAGAAACTGGAACTCTACTCTGCCCTTGTCCCCCAGTTTCAGGTAGGCTGAGAATGGCCTGTTGTACTTTGACACGAAGTCCTCGATGAGCTCTGTCTTGCCCTTCTCGAGCAGATTGCGGGCCATGTCACGGTCAATGGTCTTGCCGGCGTAGACTCTCTTCATCTGAAAACGGCAGTCAGTTGCAGTACACCG
>JAPLGK010000136.1 GCA_026390195.1 Caldisericota bacterium | reverse complement strand
GGGTCCTCGTTCAATCTCACGAAGAAGGGGCGGGCGACCGGCAGACGCATCGTGCGTCGGCACCAGCTGGCCGAGCGTATGCTGTGCATGCTTGGACTGCGGAAGGACGCCGCCCACAGAGAGGCATGCAAGCTGGAACATGTCCTGACCGACACTGACGCCGCGGATCTCGAGAGGCGTATGGCAATGGTGATCAGCATGGTCGACATCGGAGCTGTCACGCTGGACCAGGCAGACACGGGCAAACCCTACCGCGTGCGCTGGATACGCGGAGGCCAGGTGGTCCGGAGACGGCTGGAAGACATGGGGCTGGGGCAGGATTCGACCGTGACGGTCTGCAACCGTCAATCCGGAGGACCTGTCGAAGTCGAAGCCCACGGAGCATGTGTTGCCCTCGGGCGCGGTGTTGCCCTGAAGATCCTCGTCACACCGGAAGACCGGTGATGGAGTGCTGTGAGGTCACGCCGCGCATCGTACGCGGGGAACGTTTCGACCTGACCATTGCGCTGGCCGGCAATGCCAACGTCGGTAAGTCCGTCATCTTCAACGCCCTGACCGGCATGAACCAGATCATCGGCAACTGGCCGGGCAAGACCGTTGAGCTGGCGGAGGGTTCCTTCGACTACAGAGGGAAACACATCCGGGTCGTCGACCTGCCGGGCATCTACTCTCTTTCGACCTACTCACAGGAAGAGGTTGTCAGCCGCGAGTTCATCGCTGAGGCCCATCCGGACGTGGTCGTCAACGTGGTCGACTCGACGGTGCTGGAACGTAACCTGTATTTCACCCTTCAGCTCAGGGAACTGGGTGCGCCGCTCGTCACAGCGCTCAACCTCATCGACCTCGCCGCCAGGGAGGGTCTGGTCATTGACGAGTCGCAGCTGTCCTCGCTCCTGGGCGTCCCCGTCGTCCGCACGTCGGGAGCTGCAGGCAAGGGACTGGACACTCTGGTCGACGCCTGCCTGGCGACAGCGAACAGACCCCCCGTTGCGCCGGTGATCTATGGCAAGGAGGTCGAGGGCGCCATCCTGATGCTGGAGAAGGAGCTCACAACGATCACCCTGCCTGACAGCCTGGCCCACTACGCTCCACGTTTCCTCGCCATCAAGCTGCTGGAGGGAGACGCTGAGATCATGGGCCGCTGCGGTGCGTGTGATTCCATGACAACAATGGCAGCCAGACTTGCGCGTGACCTGGAACAGATCCATGGGGAATCGGGCGCCAGCATCATGTCCGCGGAACGATACAGCGCCTGTGCCCGCATTGCCGCCGCATCGGTACGGCGACCCGAACGGTGCGACGACGCGCCGGGTGACCGCCTGGACAAGGTCCTGCTCCATCGCGTTTTCGGTTGGGTAACACTGGTCGCCGTCATGTTCGCCGTTTTCGGTCTCATCTTCGTCCTGGGGGGCCGGCTCTCCTCTGTCCTCGACGCTCTCTTTGGTTCTCTGCAAGAGGCCTTTCTGGCTCTCCCCATCGTTCCATGGCTGCGGGACTTCCTGTGGGGCGGCGTCTTGCAGGGTATCCTGGCAGGCGTCTCCGTCGCCCTCCCCTATATCGTTCCATTCTACATCATCCTGTCGTTCCTGGAGAACTCGGGATACCTGGCACGCATGGCATTCCTGACCGACGCCATCATGCACCGCATGGGCCTGCACGGCAAGGCATTCATGCCTATCATCCTCGGGTTTGGGTGCAATGTGCCCGCAGTCCTGGGGACGCGCATCATGGAACGCGACCGGGATCGCTTCATCGCCGGTGTGCTTGCGACGCTCGGCCCATGTTCGGCGCGCACCGTCGTCATCCTGGGACTTGTGGGCGCCTTCATGGGTTTCTGGCCCGCACTGTCGCTGTACATCATCAATCTCATCATCATCTTCGTCGTCGGGCGCGTGCTAAACCGGTTCATTCCAGGGACCAATCCGGGGCTCATCATGGAGATGCCCAAGCTGAAGTGGCCGCCTCTGCGCATCACGTTTAAGCAGACCTGGTTCAGGCTTAAGGACTTTGTGGTCTTCGCGTTTCCCATTATCGCAGGTGGCTCCGTTGTCCTCTACATTGTCGACAGGCTGAGGTGGCTGACTCCTCTCACAACATGGGCGGCGCCCTTCACCGAAGGTGTCCTGGGGCTTCCTCCCGTGGCGCTGGTCGTCCTCATCTTCGGCGTCCTGCGGAAGGAGCTCGCCCTCATCATGCTGGCCACGCTGATGCACACCCCCCTCCTGGGTACAGTCATGACACCTCAGCAGATGTACGTTTTCGCCCTGATCGTCATGCTCTATGTCCCCTGTGTCAGCACCATCGCGGCACTGAGACGCGAGTTCGGCAATCGCCGTGCGGCACTCGTCAGTGCGGGAGAGGTTGCACTGGCGCTCGTCCTTGGCGCCCTGGTCAACTGGAGCTGGAACCTGGTGTCGCTCATTCGCTAGGCGGGAGCAGCAACGTGCTGCCGTTCCACGGCACGTTCCGTTTCATTATGCTTTGACAAAACAGCTCCCACGACAATAATGAGCCAGGAGAGGTGACGCATTGACACAGGAAAACCTGAACGAACGACTGAATCTGTACGAAGCGATGTTCGAACGCAACCCGCGCGATGGGCTGGTCAGCGTGGGCAAGACGTATCTGTACATTCTCTCCGATCGGCCGCAGGATGCACTCAAGTCCGCCCTGGAAGCGTCGCTGTCGGCCTCCTCCAAGAGCCTGCGCGTCCAGCTGGCAATCGCACTCGGGTACTACCTTCGCAACAAGCCCGGCGAAGCGCTCATCGAAAGCCGGTACGCGCTCAACATCGATCCAGCCAGCCCTCTCTGCCATCTGGTCCACGCGAGCATCCTGCTGGCACTCCGGCGCACCGACGAAGCCAGACTCGCGTTTCTGAAGTGTCTCTCGCTCTCCTCCGACAACACCTTCCTCACCGACCTCAAACTCCGCAACCGCAGGGCCATCTGTGCCGCCCAGCTCCAGAACCCGCTTCTGGCGGCATACAGCAACCTAAGACTGCGCGTCCCGGACATGACCGAGGCTGGTGTGCAGCAACTCGTCGAGCAGAACCCGACCGATCCTGTGCTGAAGGCACTGTTTGCTTCTCTGCAGCGACGCAGCGGCAAGATCCGTGAGGCCCTCGTCCTGCTGGAGAGCGACCTGGCAAGTTATGAGGCATTTCCTGAAAGACTCTATCTGCTGTGGAAGACGTATGACGACCAGCTCGGCAACCATCAGAAGGGGGAACTCTTCGTCCGGCGCCTGCTTGAGGTCGACCCGCTCAACGACCGGGCCACCGGCCTGGGCTACTCCAACCTCGATGAGGAGACGCTGCGCCATATCAACTTCATCAAGTCTCTCGAGGACCTTCCCGAATCGATTTTCGCTATGGTGCTGCCCGTGCAGGAGCTGGAGAACCTCATTGGAACGACGGAAGCGGATGCCCTTGACACCACAGCCCTGACACCGTGCGAGGAAAAGACTGCTGCCGCGCTTGAGAGAACCTTCCCGCTGCCGGGCATTCCCCAGCAACCTCAGGTTCCCACACCGAAAGCGCCTCCCCCGGCCTCCCCCGCGGTCGCGTCCCTGACGAGCGAAGAGCCTGCAGTATCCTCACAGCCCGTCATGGCCCATATGGTGAGCATGCTGGAACAGGCACAGCTCATCGCGCGCGACTTGCGGCCGACACCCGCGCCGGCTCCGATGTCCCGTGCACCGGTCAACGCCGGCCCCGAAGTCGTCCGGACCACCACCCCGGAATCTGCCGCGGAAGAATCCAGCCAAATGCCCGGTGTCCATCAGCTGATCCCCCCCACCATTCGGGAGCAAGTATCTGCGGCCGAATCCGCCTCTCAGCTCACTTCTTCCAAACGACCGTCGCAACCGGCCGAACCCGCCCATGTGACGATGCGATATGCCAACAGTCTGCTGGAAGATTCACGATTCGAGGAAGCACTGCAGGCCTTCCTGGAGCTGAGTCATACGAGGTAGCCTCCTGCTGGAGCAGGACTGCGGCTGTCCTGTGAACAATGCCAGAGCATCGGACGTCTAATGACGGGTGATGTGATGAGAAGACTGAGACTGATTTCCTGCCTGATCCTGAGCATGTTGTGTTGTTCACTGCTGGCACCGATCGCCGGTGCGGCGACGACGTTCACGGCCGACCTGGACCTCTACAGGACTCACAACAAGACGACTTCGGACGCTGCGCGCGAGCTGGCGGCCTACGTCACTGCTGAGCTGCCCTTTGCGCACTCACTCAAGAAGACTACTCCGCAGTCCCGGCTCCTCGTCCGCACCTACCTGATCGCGCTTGACCAGGTAAACAGGGCAACCCGACGTATTGTCAGGGACCAGCATGCCAGTGACCGCCTTCTCGCCGACGTCCTCGCACTGGCCGGCGAGAAGCGTATAGAAGCAGCATGGATACTTCTGAAGAGAGGTGCTGCGGGACAGGAGCGTTTCCTGACAACCATCACACGGACCCGTCTTCTCGTGGCCAGGTGCAAGGCACTGCATGCCCAGCTGACGCAGATGGGAGGGTAAGGAGGAGCGGTGTTTGGCATCATACCGGGCCTCATTACGGCTCGACTGACCGGACTGCTGAGCGGTGTCGTCGTTGCACCGTTCGTCATGCTGGTTATGACTCGCTACGACGCGTACCGTCTGCCAGTCAGGCTCTCCTGGTTCAAGGCATTCCTGGTGTCTGCCGTCTCGTTTTTTCTCTTGTTTGCGCCGCTGATCCTACCTCGCACGACAGCGCTGCTGCGATTCTCGTTTATCCGAGGCACGCTGTTCCAGGCACTGCCGTGGGCGGTTCTCTGGTTCGTCGCAGCCTTCGTGCTCGCGTGCCTGGTCGTTTCAGCGGTGCTGGAACTGTCCTTCAGGCAGGCCATGTCATGGTGGGGCATCGCCTTCGCCGCAACACTGGCTATCAGCTGGATCGGGGCACTGGCTGTCGTCCTGCTGTACCGGTATCTCATCCTGCCAAGCCTGACGGATTTCTTCTAGCATCGATGCTCCTGGATTTCGAGGCGCTTATGAACAGCTGTGCAGATGAGATCTACGCGTACCTGGTCGCACGGATGGGCAACCGGTTCGATGCGGACGACGTCTTCCAGTCAACGTTCTTCAAAGTGTATCATTTCCTCCCGTCCTTTCGCGGCGACTCCAGCCCAACAACGTGGGTCATGAGGATTGCCATGAATGAAGCATGCAGCTTTCGCCAGCGCAAGGGGCAAGAACTTCCCCTGCTAACCCCGGGAGACGCAATGCCGCAGCCAGGTCCGGATGGGGCGGGGTATGACCCAGTACAAGCCGAGACCGTACAGGACGTCGCGGCAGGCATGCGGCACCTTCCGGGCGACCTGAGAGACGTGTTGTACTTCTGCTACTACAAGGAGATGTCCTACGAGAAGATTGCAGAGCTTATCGGGAAGCCCGTGGGAACCGTCAAATCGCGCCTCTTCCGCGCGAAGGAAGAGCTGAAGGCCTTCCTAGAGGCACATCGTGACCATCGAACACAGTGACGACGAGCTTGACCGGTTGCTTCGGACACACTATCACGCAGCTGTCGACGGCGTGACGGCACCGGAGCACCTGTTGCGCCAGGTCCTGACAACAACCGAACCACAACGCGGGCGTATGGCCCGCTGGACGCCCGTCCTGGCCTTCGCACTGGCCGGCGCCTCGTTCCTCATCATCCTCGCCTCCTCGCGCGTTGTCGAGGTTCTGCTCAGCCTCTAGACTCCCGTCTCGTTGACAAGCTCTCTCTGACTCTCGTCCAGACCTGTCAGCGAGTGACCTGCGCTACTGTTTGCATTTTCCATGGGCATGCTATAGTTTCTCTATGGAGAGGGTTTGCAGACCGTGAAATCCGGCGAACGCAACACAGCCAGAATACTCATTCTGCTCCGGTACGCTGTCATTGCTGGAGGCAGCGTCTGGTGGCTTCTTGCTATGCTCAGCCAGACCCCTGGGCCCATCGGGCTCGTGCTTCTGCCCGGGCTCCTTGTCACCGGAATTGCCTTCAACGTCGCGCTTGACCTCATAGAACGCTTCGCGCCCCGCAGCGGGCGGTGCGCGCCATCCTCCGCCACCAGATCCTGTTCGACGGCATCGCCATGAACCTCTTCCTGGGCGCGATGGGCAGTCCCATGCTGATGGGCAGGCCCGTGTTTTATGGCGGAACGCGCATCCTGCCGTTTGACATCAGCTTCGTCGTCAGTGGCGCCTTCGTCGTTATTGCATCCATCCTCCTGCAGAACGGGCACTTTCCGCTGTACCTGATGGCAGCCCTCGGAAGTCTCGTGGCAAGCCAGGGATTGTCGATTGCTCAACAGCAAGGCAGCGGCTTCATGCCGGCGCTCCGGTCAGCCAACTGGGGGAACATCGGAGCAGGGATGCTTGCTGTGGCGGGCGTGGGGATCCTGTCGTATGCTGCCGACGAACATGTCAGGCACAATCTTCACGTCATGGACACCCGCATCGCCAATGTCAGTCGTGACAAGGAGCGCATGCAGGCCGCCTTCCACAAGTTGTCCTTCCTTACCGCCATCATCCAGGACATGGCAGCGTCTCAGGCCTATCAACAGGTCCTGGAGGCCATCACGGACCGCGCAGCACTGTTCTTCTCGGCCGACGACGCCATCATAGCAACCATCGACGCTGATATGGAGCACCTGTCCGTCGTCGCCGCCAAGAGCGAATACCGCGAGGCTCTCTCGCACCTGCGCATCCGACGGGGAGAGGGGATTCTCGGCAAGATCTTCGACGGCGACGCTCCTGAACTCGTCAAGAACGCCCTGTTGGACCCGCGCGCCCTGCAGATCTACGGCACCCCCGAAGAGCCCGAATCGATGATGGTCGCACCACTGCGCAAGGGCAGCCAGAAGTACGGCCTGGTATCTGTCAGCCGTATCGGCGTCGAGAACCCATTCGACGAAGACGACCTAGCCCTGTTCACGTCGTTTGCGAACATTGCGGCCTCGGTGCTGGACAATGCCACGATGATGGAGGCACTGAAGCGTAAGAACTTCACGCTGACCGTCACCAACCAGCTGTCCTCCGCCATCGTCTCCCCCTTGCCGCTCGAGGAGGAAATCAACAGTTTCCTCTCCATTATGAACAACGCGTTCCAGCTGTCACGCATCAACCTGCTGATGGTGGAAAACGACCGCTTCACCCGGTTCTTTTCGGTGCCGCCCCCCAAGTCCCCTGTCCCACCTCAGGAGATCATTGCCCGTATGAACGCAGGAGCAGGCGTCCTTGGACAGGCGCTGCGCGAGCGAACGATCGTCAATGTCCCCAACACCGCGGACTATGCCAACTATATCATGACCGATGAGGCCACGCGCAGTGAGCTAGCCATCCCGATGAAGAGTGCGGAAGGGCGGGTCATCGCAGTGCTTAACCTGGAAAGTGGCCAGAGCGACTACTTTACCAGCGACGTGTCCGCGGATGTCCTGGCTGTTGCCGGAGAGGTGCAGGGATTCCTACAGGGAAGGCTGATCTGGGAAGAAGTCAAAGAGCAGCGCAATATCCGCGAAGCCATCAACAAGGCAGAGCTGGAGAACATCGACGTCTCGACGACCGAACAGGCGACGGCGCATCTCAGTCGCCTCCTGCAGCGAATCCTGCCCGGGCCAGGGAGTGTCATCCTGCTAGAAAACTCGGGCAACACGGCACGAGCCTGGACTGCCATCCGGGCCGCCAGCGCGGAAGGGGCGGAACCTGTCCGTCTCTTCGAAAGCGAGCTGCGGGCTCGACTGGATGTAACGCACTCGCTGTCGCGCTCGGTCACGGGCCTGCTGCAGGGTCACGACCTGCTGGTGCGCCGGCTGGACTTCGAGCAGCGCCTCGTGGGCTTCGTCATCGTGGGCATCGGGGACCACAGACCGCTGACTGCTGGCGAGACCGGTGCATTCGACCTCTTCACGGCCTATGCGGGTTCCATCGTACAGAAGATCTTCCTGAAGCAGCGCTCCGCCCTGCTGACGAAGTATCGACTCGCGGCAAAGGAACTGCTCGACACCTCCTTCAAGCGCACGGACCTGCGGCAGTTTCTGGCTGCCACGGCTCGCAAACTGCAGGACGTCATGGAGGCAGACGGATCCGCATACGTCCCATTCGAAGCGGAGTCCAGACAGCTGGTCGTCAGCCAGGCCGATATCTCCGGGTTCACTCCGGAGCCCGGGGTCAAGCCGGGTATCCTGGCCGAAGCGTTCAGCAGTCCCAGCCTTGCGGTCGTCCACTCTGAAGTCTCGAACACCATGGTCCCGCTCGCCCCAGGGGCCATGACCGAGCTGACACTCCGCGTGACACTCGAAAGCGTCCTATACGGTGTCCTGTACATGTCGTTCAAACGCCCCGTGCTTCTGACGGAGGAAGAGCAGCACATGGCGGAGGCTTTCGTCTCGGACTGCAGTCTGGTCGCCGAGAACATCCTGTACGTCCATCGCATCGATGAGCTCTCGGTGACCGACGAGTTGACGGGCCTGGGCAACTATCGCGCGTTCGTGACGCACTCCGTCGAGCAGTCGGAGCGCACAGCGCGGTTTGGTGAGGTGTTTTCCCTCCTGTTCTTCGATATCGACGACTTCAAGAAGTATAACGACACCTACTCCCATCTGGACGGCAACCTGGCCCTTCAGGGCATCGCGGACATCGTACGCCATAGCATCCGGAGTGTCGATTCAGCTTACAGGTACGGCGGCGAGGAGTTCGTCATCCTGATGCCCGAGGCCTCTCCCAGCGACGCGCACAAGGCCGCCGAGCGTATCCGCGCGTCCGTCGAACGCAACAGCGCTCGTGACCACCGCCACTTCCGTTGCGTGGTCACGCTGAGCGGTGGCGTGGCAAGCTTCGAGGACCGCGTGTCCGACCCAAAGAACCTACTCCTGCTCGCCGATCTCATGATGTACCAGGCCAAGAAGAGTGGCAAGAACACCATCTACGACATGGAAAGCCTAGCCGGTCAGAAGCGGGCTGCCCCAGGATCGCAGCAATAGACGGCCGTTGGCTCCCCATTCGTTGCATGCGGGGACGTTTTTCCCTATACTTGTTCTGTTCGTGTTCCTACCATGCGGAGAGGTGGCTGAGCGGCTGAAAGCACCCGCCTGGAGAGCGGGTTGGTGGGTAACCCCTGCCACGTGGGTTCAAATCCCACCCTCTCCGCCAGTGTGGAAGCGTCCATGTCTGTGGTCAGATGCTCACGCCAGATCAATCCAGGTTGCCCATGCGCAGATATGATGCTGTCCTCTTTGATGTCGACGACACGCTGCTGGATTTCAGAGCCAGCGAGGCTGCAGCATGCAGAGCCGTCTTCGACCTCTACCCCGTCACAGGCCTGTCCCCCGACGTTGTTCTTGCGGCGTTCCAGCATGCGAGCGACATCACCTGGGACCTCTATGTGCAGAAACGTATCACTCGTGCCGAGGTGTCCGACCAGACGTTCGAGTCCCTGGCCCGACTTCTCCCCATGTCAGACCACGTAGACACACACGCCGCAGCACTGGCATTCGACGCGGCATTTGCGGAGCACAGTGTCGCCGAACCAGCTGCCTCTTGCGTCCTTGCTTCTCTCCACGGCTGGTATGTCACCGGCATCATCAGCAACCACGAGCATCCTGCCGTCCAGAGACGGCGGCTCGCGGCATCCGGCCTTGCCCGATCCCTCGACGTCGTCGTCATCTCGGGGGACATCGGCATCGAGAAACCGGATCCCCGGATCTTCAATTACACCCTCCAACTGCTGGGCATGGCCGCGGAGCAATGTCTCTTTGTCGGCGACTCCATCATCAGTGATGACGCTGGCGCCCGGGAAGCCGGCATGGACTTCTGCTGGTATCGCCGACATCATACCACCCCGTCTGCTCCGACCACGACACTGAATATCATCCAGTCACTCTCCGAACTCCTGGTTCTGCTCGACGCTCCTGATGTCCTTGAGCGGTGAGCTGCCCGTTGACCCCGACACCACGGAAAGCTACAATAGGTGGCAGACTGAAGGTTTGAAGCCGTCGGCCGAGCTCATGTCCGGCCGGTGGAGGTGACTTGGTGGCACAATTCGCGTGTACTGGACTCAAGAAGCGGCAGATCCTTGCTGCCATGTTCCTGACCATCTTCATCGGTCTCCTCGGGGTCGGCGTCGTCATCCCGGTCACCGCACCCGTCATCCTCAGCACAGCATCTTCCGTGCTCCCAGCCGCGATGCCTTTCGCGACCAGGTCGGTCATCCTCGGACTGCTGATCGCTTCGTATTCGGCCGCGCAGTTCTTCGGCGCTCCCATGCTAGGCACCCTGGCAGACCGGTATGGGCGCAAGAAGATGTTGCTCGTCTCGCAGTTGGGCACGGTCGCCGCGTACATCGTCTTTGCCGTCGGCATCTTGACCGGCCATCTCTGGATGTTGTTCCTGGGACGTATGACCGACGGGTTCACGGGCGGCAACATCTCCATTGCCCAGTCCATCATCAGCGACATCAGTGAACCGCAGGAGCGGGCGCGCAATTTCGGCCTGGTAGGCGTCGCCTTCGGCATGGGCTTCATTCTTGGGCCCGTCATGGGCGGCGTGCTGGCGAACCCGAATGTCCTGCCCTGGTTTGGGCCGTCGACCCCGTTCTGGTTCGCCACAGGACTGACTGCACTGGCGACGCTGCTGGTCCAGCTTCTGATCCCCGAGACGCTCTGCATCCGTAGTACGGCCCGTGTGAACCTGCTAGCGGGCGTGGCGAATGTCCGCAAGGCGTTCGCCTACGCGAACCTGCGCGCATTCTTCTCGGTCGTCTTCCTGATGACGCTCGGCTGGAACTTCTTCACACAGTTCTTCCAGGTGTTCCTGATTGCCAAGTTCAGGTTTGACGCCGGCCAGATTGGGATGTTCCTGGGCTACATGGGCATCTGGATTGTCATTGCGCAGGGCGGCCTCCTGCGTCCGATATCGCGCCGCTGGCACCCATCACAGGTCCTGCGTGTCGCCCTGCTGCTCTCCGGCCTGAGCCTGCCCATGCTTCTGGTCCCACGCCAGTCCGGCTGGCTGTACGCCATCGTCCCATTCGTCGCCGTCTTCCAGGGACTCAGCCAGCCCAACGCAACGGCCATCGCCTCGGGACTCGCAACCCAGGAGGAACAGGGGGAGATCCTCGGCATCAATCAGTCTATCACGTCGCTGGGCCAGGCCATCCCACCGATCATCGCAGGCATCATCACGTCCATCAACATCAACTTGCCGATCGCCGCTGGCGCGACGGCCACGCTGCTGGCATGGGCGATGTTCATGATCCTATGTGTGCGCAACAGAGCCTGCGCTGGTGTCACGGCATCTCCATGAAATGGATCCGATTGCACGAACCGCGCCTCCTGCCTCTTCGCAACGTCGGCATGACTGGCGGGGCCACCCTCGCCATGATTGCAGGCAACTACAACGTCACTGAGACATTTGTCCTGCCTGGAACCGCGTACCGTCATGCCCTCTCGGGAGCAAGAACGCTGGCTGACGCCCGGCGCGCGCTGGAGAAGCACGACTTCTCTGCCGACGCCCCCTCCTTCGCCCGACTGGTCGAATCGATCGGTCCCGACATCACGGAACGATGCTCACCGATCGTGCCGCACTCATGGGTCTGGTTTGACCCCGGCGCCTTCGACACAGCGGAGATCTTCCACGGACTCGCAGAGCTGCAACACGGCATCCGGGAGTCATGGCTGCGACTTCTGGACATTCAGACCATCCAGAGAGCCCGTAACGCCGGCGTGACGGAGGCCGAGTACCTGTCAACCGCCTCCATGGCGGTCCTCGCACAACGCGCAGACCTCCACCCCGGACTCTCGGGCCGCGCCTGGTCGCCGAATGCCAGCCTCGGGGAGTCGAATGCCATCGTACACTGTACGCTGGGTACAGGTGATGCTGAAGCAGCTGCTTGGGAGTGGACCGTCAGCACGACCGGTGAAGTCCTCCGCCG
The DNA here is from genome assembly GCA_026390195.1 of Caldisericota bacterium. Classification (GTDB taxonomy): domain Bacteria; phylum Caldisericota; class Caldisericia; order Cryosericales; family Cryosericaceae; genus Cryosericum. The sequence continues at coordinate 2,744 of JAPLGK010000136.1, read as the reverse complement.
GCCAACGGCGTCACCCGCTGACGAACGCCCTATCAGCCAGTCTGCACGTCTGGCCGCGCTCCTCGGTGACCGGATGGCCATGCCTTGCACTCTCGACTGGATCTGGGACGGCCAGGAATTGACGTTCCTGTCTGCCCTTCCTGCCCCTGCGCACGCCACGGCACGAGCGTTCTCACGACGTGCGCTGGCGCGTCTGACACCACGTCCACTGGGCCCCATGGCCGCCGATATCGTCGTCGAACTTCTCCACGATTTGTCGAAGGACGCGGGGGCACTGCTGCTTGGGCACCGGATGCCACCGATTCCACCGGACGTCGCGAGAGTGTTCGACGGTTCCGTCTACATCGACTGGACCTTCGCCCACAACCTGCTCGACCGCGCAGGGCTGCCGCGAGACGCGCTGGACGATCTGTTGCTGCAGCGGACGACTGCCAGAGTCAGACTGTCCGCAAAGTCCCTCATCCGTCTTCCACGCGTCTCGCGGGCGGCGGTAGCCGTTCGGCTTGCCGTGCCTCGCCTAGAGCGATGGATCAGCGACAACACCACCCCCCTCGCGGAACTGGACGGCGTCCAGGTCGAGACCCTGACCGGCGACGAGACGCTGGCCAACCTCCAACAGCTGCTGACCTTCGTGCATCCTCTCGTTCTGAACCTCCTCCTTCTGCTGGTTTCGTCCTCGTTCCGGGCAGACGACCTGAGCCATGCGCTGGCACACCGCGGCATCCAGGACCGTCTCGGCGAAGTCCTCGAGGCAGCCAGCGACACGGCCGGCCTGGACCCGTGGACTCATCTCGACCGCATCGCAGCCAAGGTCTCCGACGATACTGCGCGTCTCGCTGCCGAAGCGATAGCGAAGGGTGATTCCGAACAGGCCTTGCGCACCCTGTGCACGGACCTCACTGTCGAGCGCGACCTGGAAGCCTTCATGCGAGCGTTTTCCTTTTTCAGGACATCGATCGTTGACGTCGGATCTCCGACCCTGCAGGAACGCAGTGACCTGCTTCCTGTCGCCCTGCTGCGGGCACGCGAAACCGGGGCAGCGACTCGCGTGGAAGCAGCCCATGATCCGCTCGCCTGGCTGGATTCGCTGCCCGGTGGGAGCGATATTCTGCTCAGGAAGAGGTACCAGGCGATGATGCGAACGTCAGCCGTCACAGAAAAAGCCTGGTTCTACGTCACCAAGTCGCTATCGCGGGCCCGGATGCTCCTCCTGCACGCAGGAGACCTTCTTGTTGAGAGAGGGCAGCTGGACCGTCGCGACGATGTCCTGCTGCTCGAACGCAAGGAATTGGTACAGGACGGGGATCTCAGGGCGATCACCGCCAACCGCGCAGCCATCGTCCAGAGCAACATGACATCAACCGCGCCAGAGGTTATCGTCATCGAGTAGTTCCGTCGGGCGGTCAGTGCCCGTGAACGTCCTTCTGTGCGAAGAGGCCGGCAGTGCTGCCGGCCTCTTCCTCTTTCGGGAGCAACGATCAGTCGTGCTTGAAGGGCAGCTTGGGAACCAGGTAGTTCACGAAGGCGCCGAAGTTGCGCGTCTGCATATAGATCGTGCCCGGTCCGGTCAGATCCACGACCAGACCCTCGCCCGAGAACAGTGTCTGCTTCAGACCGCCGACCGGCCGGACGTGGTACCCCATCGTCGCGTCGAAGGCAACCATGTGTCCAGTGTCCATGACCAGCTGCTCGCCCGGAGCAAGCGTCACGGCATGAATGGCGCCGTAGCTGGACATGAAGAGCATGCCCACGCCGGTCGCCTTGAGGACGAACAGACCTTCTCTGGAAAAGAACGTCCGGGCTCCACCCCACTTGGTGTCGAGCTCGATCGACGGAGACGATGCAAGAAACGAGCCTGACTGGACGAACAGGCTCTCGCCCCTCATCTCGCGGGCGGCGATGTCCCCCACCATGGTCGGGGCAAAGGTCACCCTGCCCAGGCCCTCCTGGGCCGTAAAGGTGTTCTGGAACATGCTCTCGCCCCCGACGGCACGCTTCAGAGCGCCAAATAGGCCTCCCTTGGCGGCTGTGTCCATCTTGACATTCGGCGTCATGCTGACCATAGCGTCTGATTCGGCGACGACTGACTCAGACGGGTCGAGCTGCAGCTCGAGCAAAGAGTAAGACGGCTGATACATGATCTTGTATTGCATGGATACCTCCTGTCAATTGGGCGTAGCTTCACGTGTGCTGTCCCTGTATGCAGGGTACCAAGCATGCACGGGTTGTCAACCAACACAGGGAACCCAGGAGGAACGGCATGGCACAATCGCGAAGGAATCGAGCACTCAGCAACCTCCCACGTGGTCCGACGGGCCCGTCGCGTACTGGATGCACCGCGACATGCTCGTCTGGAACAGCTGGATCTCGCTGGAGGCCGCGGACCAAGCCAGTCTCCGTTGGCCGAAGCACTTCCGTGCGAACTCGTTGCCGAGACTGCGCCTGACGCTACAATGCCTGTGGAGGTGATGCCATGCAACTGGAGTTGGTAGCAGTCACAAAGGGCGAGGACCTGAATATTGTTATCGGACAGACTCACTTCATCAAGAGTGTAGAGGACATCTATGAGGCAGTCGTGAACGCTGTCCCGGGCGTGAAGTTCGGGCTGGCGTTCAACGAGGCGTCAGGAGTCTGCCTGGTGCGCTGCGCCGGGACGGACGAGCACCTGATCGACCTCGCACGGGACAACGCCTTGGCCATCGGCGCGGGACACATCTTCGTCCTGCTACTCGGGAACGCCCACC